>NZ_JBHXAY010000092.1:0-26089 GCF_042728775.1 Nocardia sp. NPDC060259 | reverse complement strand
GCCCTTGGGTTTTCCGGTGGTGCCGGAGGTGTAGAGGATGAACAGGGGGTGCTCGGCGGGGAAGGGCTGTGCTTCGTGCGAAGGCGAAGCGAGAGCGACGGTTTCGTCCCACCACAGATCACGAACCTCGGTCCACGGCACATCCAGACCCGTGCGCCGCACCACCAGCACATGCTCGACCGAGGTCGGATCGTCGCCCAGCGCCTCGTCGACCGCCGACTTCAACGGCGCGGGTTTCCCGCGCCGCCACTGCCCGTCGGTCGTGACGATCAACCGCGCCTGCGCGTCGTCGACCCGCTGGCGCAGCGCCGTCGGCGAGAAGCCGGCGAACACCACCGAATGGGTGAGACCCAAACGCGCACAGGCCAGCATGGTCACGATCGCCTCGGGCACCATCGGCATGTACACCGCGACCCGATCGCCCGCCACCAACCCGAGCGCGGTGAAAGCGTTGGCAGCTCGTGATACGTCGTCGAGCAGCTCCTGATAGGTGATGTCGCGGGAATCGCCCGGCTCACCCTCCCAATGGATCGCGACCTGGTCGCCGTGCCCGTCGATGACATGCCGGTCGACGCAGTTGTAGGCGACATTGAGCTCACCGTCGGCGAACCAGCGCGCGACCGGGGCTTCGCTCCAGTCCAGCACCTGGGTGAACGGCGTGTGCCAGTGCAGCCGGTTCGCCTGCTCGGCCCAGAAACCGTCGCGATCGGTCAGTGCCCGCTCGGCGAGCGTGGCGTCGGCATTGGCCTGCCCGACGAACTCCGCCGCGGGCGGATAGCTGGTCGCGTGGTCGGGTCGGGTGGGGTCGGTGACTGCACCGGTCACGAGAAATCTCCTTCTGACAACAGGGGTAAGGCCCGGGCCGGTGGGGTCACCACCGGCCCGGGCAGGACGGCCTCAGTGCGAGATCGCCTTCTCCGCACCGACACCGGTGAGCGCCCGTACTTCCATCTCGGCGGCCTTGGCCGTGTCGACCTGCTCGCCACGGCCACCGGCGAAGGTGCCGACGACGCCGAGCGCGAACGCCAGCGGGATGGACACGATGCCGGGGTTGGACAGCGGGAACCAGTGGAAATCGGTCCCGGTGATCATCGAGGTCTTGGTGCCCGACACCGCGGGGGAGAACACGATGAGCACGATGGTCGAGATCAGGCCGCCGTACATCGACCACAGCGCGCCGGTGGTGTTGAACCGCTTCCAGAACAGCGAGTACAGGATCGTCGGCAGGTTCGCCGCCGCCGCCACCGCGAACGCCAGCGCCACCAGGAACGCGATGTTCTGGCCGTTGGCCAGGATGCCGAGCCCGATCGCGAGCACACCGATCACCACGGCGGTGATCCGCGAGACCCGCACCTGCTTGCGCTCGTCGACATTGCCCTTCTTGAGCACGCTGGCGTAGATGTCGTGGGCGAACGAGGCCGACGCGGTGATCGTCAGACCGGCCACGACGGCGAGGATCGTCGCGAACGCGACCGCCGAGATCACGCCGAGCAGGATCACCCCGCCCAGTTCGAACGCCAGCAGCGGCGCCGCCGAGTTCTGCCCGCCTGCCGCGGCGAGGATCTTGTCCGGGCCGACGATGGCCGCCGCGCCGTAGCCGAGCACCAGGGTGAACAGATAGAACGCGCCGATCAGGCTGATCGCCCAGACCACCGAGCGCCGAGCCTCTTTCGCGGTGGGCACGGTGTAGAAGCGCATCAGTACGTGCGGCAGACCCGCGGTGCCGAGCACCAGCGCCAGGCCGAGCGACAGGAAGTTCAGCTTCGAGGTTTCGCTGCCGCCGTACTGGGCGCCCGGCGCGAGCACGTCACGCGCGGCGACGGCCTTGTTGGCGGACTCGCTCACCGATTCCTGTGCGGCGCCGAGGATGTCGGAGAAGTTGAAGCCGAACTTGGCCAGCACCAGCACCGTCATCAGCGCGGCGCCCGCGATCAGCAGCACCGCCTTGATGATCTGCACCCAGGTGGTGCCCTTCATGCCACCGACCAGCACGTAGACGATCATCAGCACGCCGACGATCGCGATCACGACCGATTGCCCTGCGCGCGAGGAGATGTCGAGCAGCAGCGCGACCAGACCACCAGCGCCCGCCATCTGCGCGAGCAGGTAGAACAGCGACACCGTCAGGGTGGTCAGCGCGGCCGCCGTGCGCACCGGGCCTTCCTTCAACCGGAAGCTGAGCACGTCGGCCATCGTGAACTTGCCGGTGTTGCGCAGCATCTCGGCCACCAGCAGCAGCGCGACCAGCCAGGCGACCAGGAACCCGATCGAGTACAGGAACCCGTCGTAGCCGTAGACGGCGATCGCGCCGGCGATACCGAGGAAGCTGGCCGCCGACAGGTAGTCGCCGGCGATGGCGATGCCGTTCTGCGGGCCCGAGAAGCCACGTCCGCCGGTGAAATAGTCGGCGGCACTGGCATTGTTGCGGCTGGCCCGGATCACCACGACCATGGTGACCGCGACGAACAGCGCGAAGATGGCGATATTGGCGAGGGGGTTACCCACCGTCGTATCCGCGGCGAGGATGTTCACGCCCGGCCCTCCTCGAGAGATTCGCGGATGGCCGCGGCGCGCGGGTCCAGCTCACGATTGGCGAAACGGACGTAGAGCCCGGTGATGAGGAACGTGGAGACGAACTGCCCGAGGCCGAGCAGCAGACCCACGTTGATGTTGCCGAAGACCTTGGTCGCCATGAAGTCGTGCGCGTACGCGCCGAGCAGCACATAGCTCAGGTACCACACCAGAAACAGCGCGGTCATCGGGAAGACGAAGCGGCGCAGGCGGTTGCGCAGATCCTGGAACTGCGGGCTCTCCTGCACGGCGAGCCATTCGTCGGCACTCGGCGTGCGCCGGTCGGGCGCTTCTTCGGTGTCGGTTTCGGTCATGCCTGTGGTCCTAGCGTGAGGGGGTCGTGCGTGGGATGACCGTAAGGGGCAGAGTATGTGCGCGGGACGGTGTGGCGTGGGTCACTCGGTGAAGGTGGTCGCTCGTGCGGTGAACGGTCGCTCTCGCGCGACGAACGGTCAGCGCAAGATCACCGGTGGGCGGCGGTTTCCGGGTCGCGGTCCGCGCTCATGCCGAGTCGTTCCGGCGCGTGCATGCGCAGGAAGATCCCCGCGATCGTCCGTGTGTCCTGACCCTTCGTCAGCAGGCTGACCAGGATCGTCATCGCGAACGCCAGCGGCACGCTGACCGCGCCCGGATAGTCGACGATCGCCGACGCCCAGCCGCCTGCCAGCTCGGGGGAGACTCCGCCCAGTACCGCGAGCACGGTCGCGCCGCCCGCGGTGATCCCGCCGGTGAGCAGCCCGCCGGCCGCGCCCGCCGCGGTCAGCCCGCGCCACCAGATGCCGAGCACCAGCAGCGGGCACAGGGTCGATGCGGCCACCGAGAACGCGAGCGCGACCGTGCGGGACAGGTCGAGCGAGGCGACGGTCAGCGCCAGTGTCAGCGGGACGAGCCCGGCGACGAGTGCGGCGGCGCGGAAGTCCCGGATCCGGCCGCGCAGCACGTCGGTGCTGAGCACGCCGGCGAGGCTGACCAGCAGGCCCGAGGAGGTGGACAGGAACGCCGCGATCGCACCCGCGGCGGCCAGAGCGGCGAGCAGTTGCCCACCGAGTCCACCGAGCACCGCGCCCGGCAGCAGGACCACCGCGGCGTCGGAGGCCCCGGTGATCAGCAATTGCGGGACGTACAGGCGGGCGAAGACGCCGAGCAGGATCGGGAACAGGTAGAACAGGCCGACCAGCCCGATCACGGTCAGCGCGGTCCGGCGGGCCGAGGGGCCGTCCCGGTTGGTGTAGAAGCGGACCAGCACATGCGGCAGACCCATGGTGCCGAGGAAGGTCGCCACGATCAGCGAGAACACCTGATACTGCGGATGTTCGCCACCGAATCCGCCGCCCGCGGCGACCCAGCTCGCGCCGTCGGCGGGCGCGCCGGCGACCACCGGGACCGCCGATCCCGGCTCGAGGACCAGTTCGGTGCCCGCCGCCAGGGTGTGGTTGCCGGGCGTGAGCAGGACCGGCCCGTCTTCGGTGCGCCCATCGAGGGTGCCGGTGACGGTCACCTGCTGTGAAACATCCAGGTGCACCACCACGTCGGTGGAGATGTCGACCGTGGTGCGCTGGTCGACCAGCGGCGGCGCCGGGGTGCCGACCGGCCGTTCGTCGGCGAGGAAATGCAGGCCGAGTACCAGCGCGGGCACCGCCACCGCGGTCAGCTTCAGCCAGTACTGGAACGCCTGCACCAACGTCACCGACCGCATGCCGCCGCCGATCACATTCGCCAGCACGATCGCCCCGACCGCGACCGCGCCCACCCAGTGCGGCGCCCCGAGCAGGATGTGCAGCGTCAGCCCGGCGCCCTGGAACTGGGGGATCAGATACACCGCGCACACCAGCACCACGAGCCCGGCGGCCATGCGCCGCAACCGGATCGAGCCGAGGCGGAATTCCGCGAAATCGGGGACGGTGTAGGCGCCCGATCGGCGCAGCGGCGCGGCAACGAACATCAACAGGCCCAAGTACCCCGCGGTGAAGCCCACCGGATACCACAGCGCATCGGCACCATATTTGGCGATGAGCCCTGCTACACCGAGAAAGGACGCAGCGGACAGGTATTCGCCCGAGATTGCCGCCGCATTCCACCGCGAGCCCACTGTCCGTGATGCGACCAGGAAGTCGGAAGTCGTGCGCGACAATCGAACTCCATAGAACCCGATACCGATTGTGGCCAGTGCCGCCAGCAGCAGCGCGGTCACCGTCAGCGCGGGGCTGCCGGAACTCATCGGGCCCATACCGGGGATGCGGTCGCCGAACTGGCCGCGCGGGCAGAGCTTGGAAGCATTGTGGCCGGTGCGGGGTTCGCCATCGGACAGTTGTCGCCGAGGGCGGATATCGGCTTCTTCGCCTTCGATCTCGTGCGGATGTTCGTCGCCAGTCTGTTCGATCGGCCGATCAGCCGAGGCGCGCCGGCCGCATTCGAGCGTGCGGGACATTGCGTCGCTGGGTGCGACACAGCCGACAGGGCAGCGGACAGCATGCGCCGATGCGAATGGGCGGCCATGTCAGTCGCCGGCCAGTTCCAGGAAGTCATCTTCGTTGCGCTGCGCCAAGCGCACGTACAGCCGCCCCACTGCGTACAGCGCGGGGAACGCGAGGACGCCGAGGATGAGCCACGGCAGGCGGACGCCTGCCATCGTCGCCTCGGCGATCGCATCGATGCCGAACAGCACCGGCAGCGCACCGAAACCGGCGACCACGACCAGGCCGAGGCGCAGCGCCAAACCCAACTGCGCGCGGATCAGCCCGCCGATGAGCGCGGCGCCGAGATCGGTCTGCTCGACCACCTCGGTGCGGGTGCGCACCTGCCGGGCACCGCGCCGCTGCGCCAGCACCACCCGTTCCCGTGGAGGCCGCTGCGGGCCGGTCACCTCTGCGACCAGTTCTGTCGCGGACCGTGCACCAGCCGCTGCTTGAGTTCGCGCACCTGACGCCGGCTCACCGGCAGCTCCACCGCACCGGCCGCGCCCTCGGCACGCAGGCACACCACCGTGCCGTTACCCGCCGTGCGCAGCCCGGTGACCAGCCTCAACGCGACCAGGTACGACCGGTGCACGCGCAGGAATCCGGCATCCTCCCACCGTGATTCGAGCGCGGAGAGCGGGATCCGCACCAGATGCGAGCCGGTGCCGGTATGCAGCCGTGCGTAATCCCCGTCGGCTTCGACCCAGGCGACATCGGCCCGGTTCACCAAGGTGGTCACCCCGCCGAGCTCCACCGGAATCACCTCGCTCGGATGCGCGGGCTCCAGCGGTGTCGCGGCCTGCACCGACACCCTGGCGCCGACGATCCGCCGCACCGCCTCGGCCAGCCGCGCCGCCCGCAACGGCTTCAGCAGGTAATCCACCGCCCCCAGATCGAACGCGGCCACCGCGTGATCGTCATGCGCCGTCACGAACACCACCGCGGGCGGCTCGGCGAACTCCGACAGAATCCCCGCCAGCTCCATCCCCGTGAGCCCCGGCATATCGATATCGAGAAACACCGCGTCGATCGGATGCGCCCGCAACAACCGCAACGCACTCGTCGACTCACCCGCCCGATGAATCTCCCCGACCCCGCTCTGGGTGCTCAGCAGATACACCAGCTCATCGAGCGCCGGCTTCTCGTCATCGACGGCGAGCACCCGCAGAGCGGTCGGTGTTTCATCGGTGTTCCAGGTCACAGCCTGTCCATGGTAACCGCCGCCCGCGATCGCCGAGGACGGTATCCTCCGTGTTCTCTCCGGCTCGAGCGTCGGCCGTTTCCGCTCCGGGGCAGCTCCCCAGTGGCACTTGATCATTCAGCGAGTCGCATCACTAGACTGCTACCGTTGCGCCGAGGGGGAACGTATGAACGACTTCACCGTGCAGTTATCCAGCCTCGACGGATTCGGATTGGATCTGCAGGACTTGGGATCGAACTTTTCGTCCAATGCTTCGCGCTTGCTGCCGGAAGTCTCGCTGCCCAGCGGAACGACCGGGTTGCTCGCATCGCTGACATCGTCGTTCGAGCGCTTTCAGGGAACGTTGACCACATCGCACCAGCAAGATCTGACCAACCTCTCTTCGTACAGCACCATCCTTTCCGCGGCTTCCCGTCAGTTCCAAGGAACCGACGACCGTTCCGCACAAGCGATCTCGACTTCCACAGCGAGCACGACGAATGATCTAGCTATCGGCGGGGCATCGGTCGGTGGCGGAGTCACCCGATTCACAGGTCTGCAGTTGCCGACGCTGTCAACGATCGAGGACGGCCAGTTCACTGTGCGCCAGGTTGTCGACTCGGCGATCGAGCTACTCACTCACTTCGACGATCCGCTGAGCCGGGCGATCGGGATCAAGCCGACAGCCGACTACCTCGTCCCGCTGGCCGCGGACTGGGAAACGCTGGATACCCTGGGCAGCCGGATTCGACAGCTCGGCATCAACGACTTTGTGGCATCGGAAAATCTGTCCAGCGGCGTCCGGTGGCTGCAAGGCAGCTGGTCCGGGAACACCTCGGCGTCCTTCGCGACGAGTACGAACGCCTTCGCGCAGGCCATCTCCACCCGCAGCACCGACCTGGACGTCGTGGCGAAGATCGTCACAAACGGTGGGACTTGCCTCGAACGTCTGGTCTACAACCAGGCGATGGGATGGAGCAGCGGGCTGTCCCAGTCGATGAGCTTCCTCGGTTTCACCCTCCCGCTCGGAGCGTGGGCGCAACTCATCGATCGACCGATGAACGATTCCTACAAATCGCAGATCGTTTCGGCAGTCGATGCGCTGAAAGCAGCATCTGACGCCCGGCGTGATGCGATCACGACCATGATCGGCAAGATCGCCCAGGCGCTCGACTACACGCCGGGACAAACAGCCCCGACCTTCTCCGCGACTGAATACGAGGTGCCCGACAAAGTGATTGTCGATTTCGGTGCGAGCCGTTACGGGTTCGGAAACAACGTGTGGTGGGAGAGCAGTATTGCGTCGCCCTCCTGATCCCGATCTGCCCGCGGACCGCGCGGTGTACGGCTCGAAAACCAGCGCCTACGATAAGACAGTCGCCGCTGCGGCCAGTGTAGACGCCGCTTCGGCGCAGGCGTATTTCGACCTCAGGGGATGGGATTTTTCCGAGGATCTCCTCGGCACCTACCTCGGAAACAACGAAGCCGGTTTCATCTACGAGATCAGCTCTGGCCACTACGAGCGGGTGATGGCCACGAGTGGCGCAAGAGAAGCTATTACGCAATGCCTTGAGGAAATCGAGAACCAGGCACGCCAGAACCCCCAGGTCGGTGTCACGCAGGAGTTGACCTCAGCATGGCTTGGTGTAAAGCCAGGAGACGATGACGACATCGACAACGCATTGGGCCATTACGACGTGGCGGTCAGCAGTGACACAACGATCTCCGAAGCGGACAGCGGCCTCCAGGCCGAGATCATCTACAAGAGCTATGTTTACGAGTTCTACAACTTCGACAAAGACTCGGAGACCAGCCCAGGAGGCATCGTCAACAACGAGATGCGCCACCTCGAAGAAGCTGGTTGGGCGCGGAGTTTCCGCGTCCACGGCGAGGCCACCCTACAGTTCAGGCGGGTCGAGAAGCTGTGAGGAACTTCAGCGGAAAATTTGTCGTCCCGTATGTCGCCACGTGCATAATTGTTGTCGGGATCGGAGGGTGTTCCGCCGACCCGGCGGACGGACTGAGTCACCTGTCGACGTGTGCAAACATATTCTTCCCGGAGAATGTGGAAGTCGTGTGGTACGAGCATGACACCCGTTTCAGAGAGTCGACCTCAGTAGCCGTGGTCGACATTCCCATCGGATCAGTCAGCGAATTCAAACAACGATCCGGATTTGCGGAGTTCGCTCCAGGGGTTCCCGCGTCGTGGAAGTCCTACTGGGACGCGACCGGGATGGGCGATCTGCTGACGACTGACGCCGGAAACGAACACTCCGTCGAGGGCTACCGGGATCCGAGACGATACGTCGTCATCCACGACGACGGCGACGAAAAAAGACGGATCTTCGTTCATACAGACTGCTGATTCGTGGTTAGCGGGGGATGACGGCAGCGAGACCCTGATGGCGGAGGCAGATCAGGCGCGGATTCCAGCGCGGAATTTCGGGACTCGCATGCTGACTTTCGTTCCCGCGCCGGGGGCGGTGTCCACGACCAGGCCGTAGTCGTTGCCGAAGGCGGCGCGGAGGCGGTCGTCGACGTTGGCGAGGCCGACGTGGGCGGCTTCGCCGGTGCGGGCGGGGCCGGTGTCGGTGTCGACGGCGTCGAGGGCGCCGGAGCGCAGGAGTTCGGGGTCCATGCCGATGCCGTCGTCCTCGACGCTGATCAGGCAGTCGGTGCCCTCGTCGCTGGCCACGATGCTCAACTGCCCGCCGCGGGCGCCGCCGCCGAGGCCGTGCCGGACCGCGTTCTCGACCAGTGGTTGCAGGGCGAGAAACGGCAGCACGACACCGAGCACCTCCGGCGCGATCTGCAACCGCACGTCGAGTGCGTCGCCGAAGCGAGCCTGTTCCAGGGCGAGGTAGCGCTCGATATTGCGGAGTTCGTCGGCGAGGACGGTGAATTCGCCTGCGGCACGGAAGGAGTAGCGGGTGAAGTCGGCGAATTCGAGAATCAGCTCGCGGGCGCGGTCGGGGTCGGTGCGGACGAATGAGGCGATCGTGTTGAGCGCGTTGTAGATGAAATGCGGGCTGATCTGGGCTCGCAGCGCCCGCAGTTCGGCGCGGTCGACCCGAGCGCGAGAGGCGTCCAGCTCGGCCAGTTCCAGTTGTCCGCAGGCGTACCGGGCGACCTCACCCGCTGCCCCGAGCATGCCGGGCCCCGGCTTCTCGGTGGTCACCATCCCTAGGGCCCCCAGCGCCGCCCCCGTGTCGATCAGCAGCGGCTGCGCGATGAGCGAATGCTCGTCCCCGGTGATCAACACCGCCCGCTCGTCGGCGATCGCCCGCCGCGCCGCAGCGGTGAACGCGTCGACCATCCCCGTATGCGGCCCGTCCCACGCCAGCAGCGTCGCCTCGGCGTCCACCACCCCCAGCGCCTCGGCCCCGGCCAGTGCCCGCAGATGCGGTGCCGCCTCCTGCGCCGAGTCCGCCGTCAACCCCCGCCGCAACGGCACCGCGGCCAGCGACGCGGTATGCAACGCCTGATGAACCGCCCGCTGAGCGGGTGTGGTCACCACCCGCTGGGTCCTGCGCCACACCAGCCACGCGGTGATCAGGACGATCACCACACACGCCAGCACCACCGCCGTGGTCGTCACCGTGCGCTCCCATCTGCCCGCGTCACCAACCGGCCACCGTGAATCCGCGGTGGCCGGCGGGCACGACCAAGCATCGACTCGGCGGGAAACCCCTCGCCACCCGGTGCGGACATCCGCCGATTATGGCCGTAAGCCGACGCGGTGCGCCGGTGATCACCGACAGGCGGCCGCGCGCGGGGCACAACGGCGAGAAACTAGCGGGAAACAGACGTTGCCCAGGACTCGCCGGTGACCTTCGCCACGACACGCCGGACCAGGCCGAGGCGGGGACCAGGCGCCCGTGTGGCACGGGAAAAGTTGTCGGACCCACGTGCCTAGAATGCTGGGGCCAACCCCCGTCGACACCCTGGGAGGAAGGACCGTCTTGGCCTCGTCCGGATCGTTCGTTCACCTGCACAACCACACCGAGTACTCGATGCTCGATGGTGCGGCGAAGATTTCGCCGCTGTTCGCGGAGGCGGAACGGCTGGGCATGACCGCCGTCGGCATGACCGACCACGGCAACATGTACGGCGCCTCGGAGTTCTACAACTCGGCCAAGAAGGCGGGTATCAAGCCGATCATCGGCATCGAGGCCTACATCGCGCCGGGTTCGCGGTTCGACACCAAGCGGGTGCAGTGGGGTGATCCGGGGCAGAAGAGTGACGACGTCTCGGGTTCGGGTGCCTATACCCACATGACGATGGTCGCGGAGAACGCGACCGGCCTGCGCAACCTGTTCAAGCTGTCGAGCCTGGCCTCGATCGAGGGCCAGCTGGGCAAGTGGGCGCGCATGGACGAGGAGATCATCGCCCAGTACGCGGAGGGCATCATCGCCACGACGGGCTGCCCGTCGGGCGAGGTGCAGACCCGGCTGCGCCTCGGTCATGAACGCGAGGCGCTCGAGGCCGCCGCGAAGTGGCAGGAGATCTTCGGCAAGGACAACTTCTTCCTCGAGGTGATGGACCACGGCCTGTCGATCGAGCGCCGGGTCCGCGAGGGCCTGATCAATGTCAGCAAGCAGCTCGACATCCCGCCGATCGCCACCAACGACTGCCATTACGTCACCAAGGACCAGTCGACCAATCACGAAGCGCTGCTGTGCATCCAGACCGGCAAGACGCTCTCGGACCCGACCCGCTTCAAGTTCGACGGTGACGGCTACTACCTGAAGTCGGCCGCGGAGATGCGCGCCATCTGGGACGCGGAAGTCCCCGGCGCCTGCGACAACACCGAGCGCATTGGCGAACGCGTGCAGTCCTACGACGACGTGTGGGCCCACCGCGACCGGATGCCGATCTTCCCGGTGCCCGAGGGCCACACCCAGGCCACCTGGCTGCGCAAGGAAGTTCTCGACGGCCTGGATCGCCGGTTCCCCGACGGCCCGCCGCAGGACTACCTCGCGCGTGCCGACTACGAGCTCGGCGTCATCTGCGAAATGGGTTTTCCCGCCTACTTTCTCGTCGTCGGTGACCTGATCCGCCATGCACTCGACGTCGGCATCCGCGTCGGCCCCGGCCGTGGTTCGGCCGCCGGTTCGCTGGTCGCCTACGCGATGGGCATCACCAATATCGATCCGATCCCGCACGGTCTGCTGTTCGAGCGGTTCCTCAACCCCGAGCGCGTGTCGATGCCCGATATCGATATCGACTTCGACGATCGCCGCCGCGGTGAGATGGTCCGCTACGCCACCGACAAATGGGGCAGCGACCGCGTCGCCCAGGTGATCACCTTCGGCACCATCAAGACCAAGGCCGCGATCAAGGACTCCGCGCGAGTCCTGTTCGGCCAGCCCGGTTTCGCCATCGCCGACCAGATCACCAAGGCGCTGCCGCCGCCGATCATGGCCAAGGACATCTCGGTCTCCGGCATCACCGACCCGGAGCACGAGCGGTACAAGGAAGCCGCCGAGGTCCGCGAGCTCATCGGCTCCAATCCCGATGTCGCCAAGATCTACGAGACCGCCCGCGGCCTGGAAGGCCTGATCCGCAACGCAGGCGTGCACGCCTGCGCGGTCATCATGTCCTCGGAGCCGCTGACCGACGCCATCCCGGTGTGGAAGCGCGCGCAGGACGGCGCGATCATCACCGGCTGGGACTACCCGTCGTGTGAGGCCATCGGCCTGCTGAAGATGGACTTCCTCGGTCTGCGCAACCTCACCGTCATCGGTGACGCCCTGGAGAACATCAAGGCCAACCGCGGCATCGATCTCGACATGGATCACCTGCCGCTCAACGACCCGGCCACCTACGAACTGCTCGCCCGCGGCGACACGCTCGGTGTGTTCCAGCTCGACGGCAGTGCCATGCGCGATCTGCTGCGCCGCATGCAGCCCACCGGCTTCGAGGACATCGTGGCCGTGCTGGCGCTGTATCGCCCCGGCCCGATGGGCATGAACGCCCACAACGACTACGCCGATCGCAAGAACAACCGGCAAGAAGTCAAACCGATCCACCCCGAGCTCGAAGAGCCGCTGAAAGAGATCCTCGCCGACACCTTCGGCCTGATCGTCTATCAGGAACAGATCATGCAGATCGCGCAGAAGGTCGCCGGGTACTCCCTCGGCCAGGCCGATATCCTGCGCCGCGCCATGGGTAAGAAGAAGCTCTCGGTGCTGGAGGAGGCCTACGCGGGCTTCCGCGAGGGCATGCTCGGCAACGACTTCTCCGAGCCCGCGATCAAAGCGCTGTGGGACACCATCCTTCCGTTCGCCGGTTACGCGTTCAACAAGTCGCACGCCGCAGGCTACGGCCTGGTCTCCTTCTGGACCGCGTATCTGAAGGCGAACTACCCCGCCGAGTACATGGCCGGTCTGCTCACCTCCGTCGGCGACGACAAGGACAAGGCCGCCATCTACCTGTCGGATTGCCGCAAGATGGGCATCACGGTGCTGCCGCCGGATGTCAACGAGTCCGAACAGAACTTCGCCTCGGTCGGCAAGGACATCCGCTTCGGTCTCGGCGCGGTCCGCAATGTCGGCGCCAACGTGGTGTCCTCGATCATCGCCGCCCGCAAGGAGAAGTCGAAGTTCACCGACTTCTCCGATTACCTGAACAAGATCGACGCGATCGCCTGCTCCAAGAAGGTCACCGAATCGCTCATCAAGGCAGGCGGTTTCGACTCCCTCGGGCATCCGCGCAAGGGCCTGCTGCTGATCCATTCCGATGCGATCGACGCGGTGATGTCGACGAAGAAGGCCGAGGCGATCGGCCAGTTCGACCTGTTCGGCGGCTTGGACGACGGCGACGACTCGATGGCCTCGGTGTTCAACGTGAAGGTCCCCGAGGACGAATGGGAGACCAAGCACAAGCTCGCGCTGGAGCGGGAGATGCTGGGCCTGTATGTGTCCGGGCATCCGCTCAACGGCGTCGAGCACGTGCTCGCCGCCCAGGTCGACACCCCCATCCCGGCGATCCTGGAAGGCGACGTCAAGGACGGCGCGCAGGTGACCATCGGCGGCATCCTCGCCTCGGTGAACCGGCGTATCAACAAGAACGGCCTGGCCTGGGCTTCCGCGCAGCTCGAGGACCTCACCGGTGGTGTGGAGGTGCTGTTCTTCCCGCAGTCGTACTCGGTGTACGGCATGGACGTGGTCGAGGACGCGGTGGTGCTGGTCAAGGCCCGCGTCTCCGTCCGCGACGACCGGATCTCGCTGATCGCCAACGACCTTGTGGTGCCTGATCTGTCGGCCATCGGTGTCGCCAAACCGGTCGCGGTGGTCATGACGACGCGCATGTGCACGCCCGACAAGATCGGTGAACTCAAGAAGGTCCTGTCGCGCCACCCCGGCACCTCGGATGTGCACGTCCGCCACGTCGGCGCGCGCGAGAAGACGACCCTGCTGAAGCTCGACGACAGCTGGCGGGTCTCCCCGTCCTCGGCGTTGATGGGTGATCTGAAGGCACTGCTCGGTCCCGGCTGCCTGGGCTGACCCTCGGTCATCGCACTGGATCCGCCGGGACAGAGCCGATCATGGGTTGCCCCGGCGGGTGCTGATAGAAACACCGCGAACGACGGGCTAGCGTCGAGAGACGTGACGACAGCGACTCGACTCGACTCACCACCGCGGCCCGCGATGCCGTCACGGCCGCGCGTGCCGCCGCGCGCTGTGCTGCTTGTCGCGGCCGGATTGATCGCGTTCCAGCTGGTGCTGCGTACCTGGGTCGCCGCGTCGGGGTTCTTCTACTGGGACGATTTCATCCTGATCGGCGAGGTGGGCAAGCATCCGCTGTGGTCGGCCGAGCTGCTGTTCACCAGTCACGACGGGCATGTGATGCCGCTGGCGTTCGTGCTGACCTGGGCGGTGACCGCGGTGGCGCCGCTGCACTGGGGTGCGGCGGCGGGCGTGCTGGTCGTGTTGCAATTGCTGGCCTCGCTGGCGGTGCTGCGGCTGGTCGTGGTGCTGCTCGGGACCGGTGCGCGGATGCTGGTGCCGCTGGGCTTCTACCTGTTCGTGCCGTTGACGGTGCCCGCGTTCGCCTGGTGGTCGGCGGCGGTAAACGCGCTGCCGTTGCAGATCGCGCTCGCCTGGGTGAGCGCGGACGCGGTGCTGCTCGTGCGGACCGGGCGCAGGCGATACGCGGTCTCGGGTGCGGCGGTGTTCGCGGTGGCGCTGCTGTGCTTCGAGAAGGCGGTCGTCGTGCTGCCGGTCGCGTTCGTCGTGGTGGCGCTGCTGGCGTACGTGTCGGGGAACTCGGTGCGCGCGGCCGCCCGGCGCGGTGCCGCGTTGTGGGCGGCGGCCGGCGCGGTACTGCTTGCTTGGTCGGCGTTCTTCCTGCTCGTCATCCAGCGCCCACGCGGACTCTCCCGGCCCGAACAACCCACCGCCCTGCTGCGGCAAGCGCTCTCGGACGGCTTGGTCCCCGCCCTGTTCGGCGGACCGTGGCGCTGGGAACGCTGGCAACCGGCCACCCCGTGGGCGGACCCGCCGGGTATCGCGGTCGCCCTGTGCTGGACGGTGCTGATCCTGTTCGCGGCGTGGACGATCCGCACGCGCCGCCGGGTCGGCGTGGTCTGGGCGTGCATGGCCGCCTACACAGTGCTGACCGTCGCGCCCGTGGTGGTGCTGCGCGACGGGCCGGGCACCGCGGCGCTACTGCTGCAGTCCATCCGCTACTTCGCGGATTTCGCCGTCATCGCCTGTCTGGGTCTCGCGCTGATCATGATTGCCCCGCGCTACGTACCTCGCGATACAAGAACTGCTGCCGCATCGGCCGATTTGTCGGCCGCGTCGACGCCTTCCCGAAGTCACATCGTCGCTGCTGGCATGGGCAACACGGGCAGAGCTGCCGACGTGAGCAACGCCGGCGATATGGGCGGTGTTGGCGACCTTCGCGTCGACGCCGACGCTCGTGGATACCGGGATGTTCGCCGCAGCGCCGAGCTCGCGGAGCGGGCACTTCCGGTGCGACGTATCGCGGGCGTGGCGGTGGCCGTGATCTTCGTGGCGAGCAGTGTGCTGTCGACTGTCACCTTCACCCGATCGTGGGAACCGAGTCCCGCCCGCACGTACGTCACCGGCGTGCGTGCCGCGCTACCGCGCGTGGATGCACCGTTGCTGCCGCAAGAGGTCCCGTGGAAGGTGCTGAATCCCTTGGCCTTTCCGCAGAACATGACTGACCAAGTTTTCGCTTCGCTCGCCGGGCCAGGTACTTTCGCCCGGTCGACGCCGCACCTGCGGATGTTCACCGACGACGGAGACCTTGTCGACGCTCAGGTCTGGTGGAATCGCTCGATCGTGCCTGCCCCCGAACCCGGCTGCGGCTACCGGGTGGCCGGGGGAGCGGCGGTGCGGCTGCCGCTGGACGGTCCGATGCAGATCCGTGAATGGACCGCCCAGCTCAACTACCTCGCCGATCAGGACGGCTCGATCGCCGTGTCGTTCGAGGGCGGCGCCGAAACCGTCGCCGAGGTGCGGGCCGGGTTGCATCCCGTCTATCTCCGCATGCTCGGCGGCGGCTCGGCACTGCGCGTGCGCGCACTCACCCCCGGCGCCGAACTGTGCTTCGGCGCCGGGCCCGTCGGTGTGGTGGCGCACGATTGACATCGGTCAGCCACGGCAGCCCGGCCGCGTGCGCGGATCAGGCCTCGGTGACCGCGGCGGCGATATCCCGCAACTGCGTCGCCAGCGGTTCGGCCGCCACCGCCGCCGCGCGCTCCAGCGTCGCGGTATCGGCCACGGTCCGCGCGGCGTGCAGCAGCGCGTCGGCATCCAGACCACGGAGGCAGGCCGTCAGCTGCTCGTCGGTGGCGATCTCGATGATCGAGCCGAGCGTGAGCCAATCCTCGCGGGCGGCGAGTTCACGACTCACGGCCAGCGACATGTCCACCGGCAGACCTGCGATCAATTCCGCCGACCGCTGCAGGTCGAGGAAGGCGGCTGCCCTGGCGAGGAACTCGGGGCGCAGCCGTCGCGCCACCGAGATCGCGCGCGGGATGTCGAGCACGCTGGCCAGGTGGGCGGTCATCAGCACGCTGTCGTTGTGGGTGGCGACCTTGGCGGCGACGGGGGCGGGCAGCACCCGGACCGCGGCGAGGATCATGCCGAGACCGTCGGCGGTGGCGTCGAAGAAATAGCCGGTCACCAGCCTGCGGAAGGTGTCGATATCGGCGGCGGGGCGGTCGGCGAGGAAGCTCAGGCGCTCGTCGGGGACCTCGAGCGCGGCGGCGAGGCGGGAGATGGCGACGGCGGACGTGGTCACAGTCCCACCACCTTGCGCACCGCGCCGCGCAGGAAGACGGGCAGGTTGTCGAGGGCGCCGAAGGCATCGGCGGTGAGCGCGTCGATCCGGTGCTGCAGCCCTGCCTCGACCAGTCCGGTCAGGTCGGCGAGCTGCTCGGGGGTCAGCTCGGCGAAGCTCGGTGGCAGCGGGGAATTCAGCAGTCGACTGAGGTCGACGGCGGGGGAGTCGGTCATCGCGCCCTCCTGGATGGCAGTAGGATCTCGAAAACGCTTCGGCCCCAAGGTAATCGAGCCGTCGAACATTCGCCGAGCCGGATCGGACAGCCCGTCGAGCCCGGAATCGGCTCGGCGGCGCGAGCACACTGGTCATCCTGCCTGATCACCGCGCGCATGCGATGCTGGGGCCATGAGGCAGTTTCGGGTGTGGGCGCCGGGGGCGGGGGCGGTGCGGCTGCAACTGGACGGAGTGACGCACCCGATGCGCCGCAACGGCGGCGGCTGGTGGTCGGTCAAGGCAGACGCAGGTCAGGGCGCCAGATACGGCTTCACGATCGACGGCGATCCGACGGCCCTGCCCGACCCGCGCTCGCCGCGTCAGCCCGACGGTGTGCACGAACTCTCCGCCGTCCATGACCTCGATCCCGGCGTCTGGACCGATCAGGGCTGGACCGGCAGGCAGCTCGCCGGCTCGGTGTTCTACGAGCTACACATCGGCACCTTCACCGCCGACGGCACCTTCGACGCCGCGATCGAGCGACTCGACCACCTCGTCGCCCTCGGCGTCACCACCGTCGAACTGATGCCGGTCAACGCCTTCGACGGCACCCACAACTGGGGCTACGACGGCGTGCTCTGGTACGCGGTGCAGGAGAGCTACGGCGGGCCCGACGGCCTGCAACGCTTCGTCGACGCCTGCCACGCCCGCGGCCTCGCGGTCTGCCTGGACGTCGTCTACAACCACCTCGGCCCCTCCGGCAACTACCTGCCGCGTTTCGGTCCCTATCTCACCGGGGGCCGCAACACCTGGGGGCAGAGCGTCAACCTGGACGGTCCCGGCTCGGACGCGGTCCGCCGCCACATCATCGACAACGCCCTGCGCTGGCTGCGCGACTTCCACATCGACGCCTTGCGCATCGACGCCGTCCACGCCCTCGTCGATCGCACCGCCACCCACCTGCTCGAAGAGCTCGTCGTCGAAACCACCGCCCTGTCAGCACATCTGGGCCGCCCACTCAGCCTGATCGCCGAGAGCGACCTCAACGACCCCCGCCTGATCACGCCCCGCGCGGCGGGCGGCTACGGCCTGGCGGGTCAGTGGAACGACGACCTGCATCACGCGGTCCATACCGCCGTCTCCGGCGAACGACAGGGCTACTACGCCGATTTCGGCTCGCTGGCCTGCCTCGCGCAGACCCTCACCCACGGGTTCTTCCACGCCGCAACGTATTCCAGCTTCCGCGGCCGCACCCACGGCACGCCACTGCGCCGCGACCTGATTCCCGGCAGTGCCCTGCTCGGCTACACCTGCACCCACGACCAGATCGGCAACCGAGCCGTCGGCGACCGGCCGAGCGACTACCTCACCCCCGGCCAGCTCGCGGTGAAAGCGGCGCTGGTGCTGCTCTCGGCGAGCACCCCGATGCTGTTCATGGGGGAGGAGTGGGGCGCGCGCACGCCGTTCCAGTTCTTCACCTCGCACACCGATCCGGTCGTCGCCGCCGCCACAGCGGCCGGGCGCAGGGCCGAGTTCGCCGAGCACGGCTGGGCCACCGGCGACGTGCCCGACCCGCAGGACCCGGACACCTTCACCCGCTCCAAGCTCGACTGGACCGAACCGGCCCGCGAACCCCACGCCCGGCTGCTCGCCTGCTATCGCGCCCTGCTCACACTGCGCAGATCCAGGGCGGAATTCACCGACCCCTGGCTGGAACGGGTCTGGGCCGACTACGACGAGGCGCAGCGCTGGTTCGTGCTGCGGCGCGGCCGGATCTCGGTGGTGTGCAACCTGGCCGAGGACGAGGCGGTGATCCCGGTGCACGGCCGGGTCCTGCTCGCCTGGGCGCCCGCCACCGAATCCGGTGCGGGGACACTCATTTCGGGCCACAGTTTCGCCGTGCTCGAAGAAGGTGACGGCGCGGGCACGGTGGTCACCGAGTGATACGTCCAGGGCACGGCTAGGGCACGGTCGGTGTCCGGCCGTTGCCTAGGCGAACTGACGACCGTACGGTAATACGATGAGCAACGACGCTTACGGGCAGGACAGTGCTGCCCTTCCGGCCGGTGTCGGCGGTTTCGCCCCGGCCGGATTCGGTCCGCTGGTGCGCGCCTTCGCCACCTTGATCGGCCATCGCCGCGGTGCGGGCGGCGCCCTCGCGATCTATCGGCACGGGGAACCACTGGCCCATCTGTGGACCGGCAGCGCCGGGGACCGGCCGTGGACGGCCGACACCGCGCCCATCGTGTTCTCCGCGACCAAGGGCGTCACCGCGACCGTCATCCACCGGCTCGCCGACCGCGCCCTGATCGACTACCAGGCGCCGGTCGCCGAATACTGGCCGCGGTTCGCCGCCAACGGCAAGGGCGCGATCACCGTCGCCGACGTGCTCACCCACCGATCCGGGCTGTCCTCGCTGCCCGCGGTCGCCGCCACCGCCGCCGAATCCCTCGATCACGAGCTGATGGAGGACCGGCTCGCGCTGGCCGCGCCCGACCGGCTGCTCGGCGTCCCGACCTACCACGCGCTGACCTACGGCTGGCTGCTCGCGGGCCTGGCCAGGGCCGTCACCGGTCAGGGCATGAGCGACCTCATCCGCACCGAGGTGACCGATCCGCTCGGCATCGACGGCATCCATCTCGGCCGTCCGGCCGCCGGCTCGTCGACCGAGTACGCGCGACTGGCCGGGGCGCACCTGAAACTGGCGGGCCACCCGATCGCCGCCGGGTTCCTCGACCGCGTCGGCATGCGCGTCCCCGGCCCACTCGGCGCCGCGGCGCGGTGCTTGTTCGTCGTCGGTCTCGACAGCATTCTCGACGGTGACGAGCCGACGATCCTCGACACCGAGATGCCCGCGGGCAACGGCGTCTGCACCGCGGCGGGCCTGGCCACGATGTACGCGGCGCTGGCCGACGGCCGCACCGTCGACGGCCGCCCGTTCCTGCAGCCGAGCACGCACGCGGCGATCCGCCGCGTGCAGACCTACCAGCTCGACCACGCTCTGTTCTATCTGCCGATGATGTGGCATCTCGGCTACCACTCCTTGCCGATGCCCGGCGCACGGAACGGCTTCGGCCACATCGGGCTCGGCGGTTCCTTCGGCTGGGTCGACCCGCGCTCGGGGCTGTCGATCGCCTTCGTGCACAACCGGCTCGACCAGGCACTGCTGCCCTATGACCAGCTGGCCCTCGGCTGGCTGCTGCCGCTGGCCGTCGCGGGGGCGAACGCCACCCGCAGCCGCGGGCCGAAGATCGACCGCGCGGCCGCGTAACCGCTCAGGTGAGGTAGCGATAGGCGGGAGAACCCGGTTCAAGGCGCTCGGCCTGGATCGGGGACTCCTCGATGCGATGCAGCAGTGACGCCAGATCGTCGGTAGTGCCGAGTTCGATGCCGACCAGCGCCGCCCCGGTCTCCCGGTTGTTGCGCTTGACGTACTCGAACATGGTGATGTCGTCGTCGGGGCCGAGGACATCGTTGAGGAAGCGGCGCAGCGCACCGGGTTCCTGCGGGAAGTCGACGAGGAAGTAGTGCTTGAGTCCGCGGTGCACCAGCGAGCGTTCGATGATCTCGCCGTAGCGCGAGACGTCGTTGTTGCCGCCGGAGACCAGGACGACCACCGTGGTCCCTGGTTCGATGTCGACCTCCGCGAGCGCCGCCGTGGCCAGCGCGCCCGCGGGCTCGGCGATGATGCCCTCGTTCTGATACAGGCCGAGCATCGCGGTGCAGATGGCGCCTTCGTCGACGTGCATCATCCGGAAAGACGCTGTACCGGTGGGGGAATCGGTGGTGGTGAGCAGCGGGAGCGAGGCGTGCGAGACCACCTGTCCGCCGAACGCGGCGGCCGTCTGGTAGGGCAGGTCGCCGATGCGGCGCACGGCGGCGCCGTCGACGAACGGGTCGATCTCGGGCAGCGTCACCGGGCCGTGCGCCACCAGCGCCGCGGTCATCGAGGCCGCGCCCGTTGGTTCGACACCGAGCAGGCCGGTCTGGGGCGCGCGTTCCCGCAGGTAGGTGCCGATGCCGGCGAGGCAGCCGCCACCACCGACCGGGACGATGACCAGATCGGGTGCGGTGCCGAGCTGCTCGAGGAACTCGGCGGCGATGGTGCCCTGGCCCGCGGCGGTGCGCGGGTCGTCGAACGGCGGGACCATGGTCGCGCCGGTCCGGGCGACATCGGCAGCGGCGGCCGCGGCGGCCGCGTCGTAGGTCTCGCCGACGGCGATGAGCTCGACGAACTCGCCGCCGTGCACGCGGATGCGGTCGCGCTTCTGCTTCGGGGTGGTGGTCGGCACGTAGATCCGCCCGCGTACGCCCATCGCCTGGCAGGCGAAGGCAACGCCCTGCGCGTGGTTGCCCGCGCTGGCCGCGACGACACCCGCCGCGCGCTCGGCGGCGGTGAGCTGGACCATGAGGTTGTAGGCGCCGCGCAGCTTGTACGAGCGCACCGCGGTGAGGTCTTCGCGCTTGAGGTACACCTGCGCACCGGTGCTCGCCGACAGCCGCGCGGAGTACTGCAGCGGAGTCGGCTCGATGATGTCGGAAATTCGCTTGGCGGCGGCGTCGATCTCATCCGCGGTCAGCGGCGGACGGGTTACGGACACTTCGGCAACGTCAGCGATGGGGGACACCCGGTAAATGCTACCGAGCCGGGGACGGCGCCCCGAGAGCGCGCCTCCCGTGGCCTGCACCGAACCCGCCGGACGACGGGTTCGGTGGGCGCGGACGCTAGCGCGGGGAGAGGACGAAGACCGGAATCTGGCGATCGGTCTTCTTCTGGTACTCGGCGTAGTCCGGCCACACCTCGACCGCACGCTCCCACCACAGCGCCTTCTCCTCGCCGAAGACCTCGCGAGCGGTGTAATCCTTCGTGACCGTTCCGTCGCGCAGTTCGACGTGCGGTTCGGCCGTGATGTTGAAGTACCAGACCGGGTGCTTCGGCGCGCCGCCGAGCGAGGCGACGACGGCGTACTCACCGTCGTGCTCGACGCGCATCAGTGGCGTCTTACGCAGCTTGCCGGTCTTGGCGCCCTTGGTGGTGAGCAGGACGACGGGCTTGCCCTGGAGCGACGTGCCGGTGGCTCCGCCGGAGTTCTCGTAGGTCTCGGCCTGCTTACGGGCCCAGTCCGAAGTGCTCGGTGCGTACTCTCCTGTCAGTGGCATGACCTGCACAACGATTCCTCGTCGTGTGATGTTCCCGACAGGCCCGTCCAGGAAAGTTCGGTAGCCCGAACTTCGGTGTCCGTCTATCCTGTGTACATGGCAGTGGTCACCCCATCGGCAGCATCCGCGACGGTCGACATCGCGGGCAGTGCCTGGCCGGTCTACAAGCTCGAGGCGCTGGTCGCCGGGCTCGTCGTCGGTGCCCTGCTGCTGCTGATCCTCGGTTCGGCGCAGTCCGCCGTGCTGGCCGCGGCCGCCGTCGCCGCTCTGCGCTGGTCGGTCGGCGCCGTCCGCGCGCACTCACTGCGCTAGGTCGAAACCGCTCGAAGGTCGCGAGCTCACTCGGCGAGGTCGAGGCGGCTCAGTTCCCCGCGCGAGAGCACACCCAATTTCGGATACGCCTTGTACAGGTGATGCCCGACCGTGCGGTGACTCAGGACCAAGCGCGCGGCGATCTCTCGATTCGACAGTCCCTGCGCGGCCAGGCGCACGATCTGCGTTTCCTGCGGGGTGAGCACGCTGAGCGGGCCCGCGCTCGTTTTCGCGCCGACCCCCACCCCGAGCGCGGCCAGTTCGGTGCGGGTTCGCTCGGCCCACGGCGTGGCATCGAGCCGGTCGAACAGGTCCAGGGCCTGTTCGAGCTGGCCGCGCGCGTCGACCTTGCGCTTTTCCCTGCGCAGCCACTCGCCGTACAGCAGTCGGGTGCGGGCCTCGTCGAACGGACGGTTGCCCGCGAGTGCGGCCAGGAAGTGCGGTTCGGCTTCCGGTCCGTCGGCCAGTAGCGCGCTGCCCCTTGCCGCCAGTGCCGCGATCCAGTCCTGTCCCGCCCGTGCCGACCACGCGGTGAGCCGCGCCAGCGCTTCGGTCGCCTGGTCGGTGGCGCCTAGCCGGGTCGCGACCTCGATCTGATCCACGAGCGTGCGCAGCCCGCTGACGTGATGTCGGGCCGGTTCGACGGTCATGTGCTCGAGCTCGGTCCTGGCCTGTTCGAGCCTGCCCCGGCCGAGCTCGAACAGCGCCAGCGCCGCGTGCGCCCAGGGTGCTCCGACCGACTGCGCGCCACCGAACTCCTCGGCGACAGCGTGCCAGGCGTGGACGCGGCAGGAATGCTCGTCACCGCGCACTGCGGCCAGATAGGCCAGGAACGCGGTGATCTGACTGATCCACTGCGGCTGACCGATGTCCTCGGCGATCCGCAGTCCCTCCTCTGCCGCGACCCTGCTCTCGCTTGGCCGTCCACCGAACAGCGCGGCCTCGGAACGGAAGAACAGCAGCGGCGCGAGCAGCGCGATCCGCCCCTGCTCACGGCTCTCGCCGATGAGCTCGTCGGCCAGGTCACCGACCTGGTCGTCCTGTCCGACGACGAGTCCGCTGCCGCACAGCTGCACGAGGTCGGCGGGACTGTCGGCGCCGTTCGCGCGGGCGACGGCCGCCGCGGCGCGCAGGTCGACCGTGCGATGACCGGACACCGATCCGGTGAGGTACCGTGCGATCGGGGTGATCGGATCGTCTTCGTCGAGCCGCAGCGTGGTCAGCAGCGCGGCGACCTCGTCGAGTTCGGCGGGCCCCAGATACCAGGCCGTGTGCACCGCCCGGGTGACGATGCGCGCCGCGCCCCGCGGATCTGTCTCGCGTGCCGCGATCGCCGCCGCGATGAACCGTCGATGCGCGGAACCAGGCTTGCCCGCGGCGAATTCGGCCTGCGCGCGAACCAGTTCGAGGCGCAGGTCGTAGTCGCCCTCGGCGGGCCGCGCCGCCCGGTCGGCCAGCCGCGCGGACTCCTCGGTCAGCGTGGCGTCGGTTCGCCCGGCCTTGGTTCGCGCGGCGTCGGTTCGCGCGGCTTGGTGGGTCAGCGCGGCCTTGTCGGTCGGCACCGACTGGTCGGTTCGCGCCGCCTGTTCGGTCAAGGCGGCCGCGGTGGTCAGGGCTCGCTTGCGCAGTCGGGCTTCGGCGTCGACGTGCAGTGCCGTGGCACGGCCGGCGAGGTGGGCGGCCTGGTCGGTGAGCCCGGCCTCGGTGGCGGTTTCGGCGGCGAGGACCAGCCTGCGCAGCCGCGCGCCGGTGTCGACGCTGAGCGCCGCGGCCCGGTCGTAGGCGGCGACCGCGCCGTGGAATCCGTTGCGGTGCCTGGCCCGGCTGGCGGTGTGCTCCAGCGCGGTCGCCGCCTGCTCGTCGGGACCTGTTGCGGCACAGGCGAGATGCCACGCGCGCAGGTCGGCCACGTCATCGTCGGTGAGGGCGTCGGCGAGTGCGCGATGGGCAGCGAGACGGTCGGACAGCGCCGAACCCTGGTAGACCGCGGCGCGCGAGAGCGGGTGTCGCCAGGTCAGTACCTGTCCGTCGGTGCTGATCAGACCCTCGTCCTCGGCCGATTGCAGATCAGGCAGCGCCGCACCGAGAGTCGCCGCGGCGCGCAGCACCGGAGCGAGGTCCTCGGCGCCCGCGGCCGCGGCGACCAGGAGGACCGTTCTGGTGGCGACAGGGAGCCGGGCGACCCGGCCGTGGAACGCCAGCTGCAGCCGCTGCGTCAGCGGCAGCGGGTTGAGGTCGTCGGAGCCCGCTTCGCAGACCGCCGACGGAAGTTCCAGCAGCGCAAGTGGATTGCCCCCGGATTCGGCGAGCAGTCGATAGCGCATCGCCGGGATGAGCGGGGTAGGCCCCGTGTCGAGCAGCGCCGCCGCCGCGTCGGCGCGCAGCCCGGACAGCGCCAGTTCGGGCAGGCCGGGCGCGGGAAAGTCGTCGGGGCCGGAGCGGGTGGCGAACAGCATCACCACGCCCTCGGCGTCGAGCCTGCGCGCCGCGAACAACAGCGTCTCCGCCGTCGCCCGGTCCAGCCAGTGCGCGTCGTCGATCAGGCACAGCAGCGGGCCCTCGGACGCTTCCTCGGCCAGCAGCGTCAGCAGTGCGAGACCGATCAGCATCCGGTCGGCGGGTGCACTGTCGCCGAGACCGAACGCGGCCTCCATGGCGTCGCGCTGCCGCGGCGGCAACTGCCGCACCAGCTCCATCCCGGGCCGCACCAGCAGATGCAGTGCGGCGAAGGGCAATTCGGCCTCCGACTCGATCCCCGCGCTGCGTACCGTCGGAATGCCCTGCGCCGCTGCGTAATTCAGCAGCGCTGACTTGCCGATCCCGGCCTCGCCGCGCAGCACCAGGGCCCCGCTGCGCCCGGCCCGCGCCCCGGTCAGCAGGTCGTCGATCGTGGCCTGTTCGGCTTCGCGTCCGTGCAGCATGCGCACCACGGTATCGCCGTACCGGTACCGGCGGTGCGTACCCCGCGAGAAGTACCTATAGGCGACTGATTCGACGGACCCCCGGTGCGCCATAACGTAGGTGTCATCGCAGGAACAACCAGCGAAACACCAGCTCACAGCATATTTCGGAGGTCGAGATGAACACCGTCGTCGCGCAGTACCTGGAGGCATGGAACACCCGCGAGCCCAGCGCCCGCCGCTCCGCTGTCGCCCGCCTGTTCACCCCGGAGGCTCGCTATGTCGACCCCCTGGTCGCGGTCACCGGCCACGCCGAACTCGAGGCGGCCATCGCCGGTGTGCAGACCCAGTTCCCCGACTGGACCTTCCGCCTGGCCGGACCGGTCGACGCCCACCACGACCAGGTGCGCTTCACCTGGGGCCTCGGCCCCGCCGACGGCGACCCCGTGGTGATCGGCTTCGACGTCGCCGTGCTCGCCGACGGCCGTATCGACAGCGTCTACGGCTTCCTCGACCAGGTCCCCGCCTCCGCCTGATCCACCCTTCCCGAACCAGGAGATCCGCCATGACCACCGCCACCGCCCCGTCCCGCCTGTCCGCCCTCCTCGCTCCGGGCGAGCCGCTGCTGCGGCTGTCGCTGCGCCTCGACGCCGTCGTCACCACCGTCAACGGCCTCGCCTACCTCGCGCTGGCACAGCCGCTGGAACGACTGCTCGGCCTCGACTCCCGGGCGGGCCTCGCCATCGGCGCCTTCCTCACCGCCTACGGCCTCGCGGTCGCCGTGGTCGGCCGGAAGTCGCCCGTGCGTCGGTCCGGCGCGGCGGCGGTCGCGATCGGCAACGCGACCTGGGTCGTCGCGAGTCTGCTCGCCCTGGTCACCGGCGCCCTCGGGCTGACCGTGGCCGGTGCGGTCTGGGCGGTGATGCAGGCGGTCACGGTCGGCGCCTTCGCCGCACTGCAGTACCGGGGCCTGCGCGGCACCGGCCACTGACCATCTGCGAATAATACCGGAAACGCGGTGGATAGTCATTGTGTTC
>NZ_JBHXAY010000091.1:0-28065 GCF_042728775.1 Nocardia sp. NPDC060259 | reverse complement strand
GCCGGCCCGCCCGTTGGTGGTTCGGGCGGGCCGGCGGAGTGCGGACGGTGCTACTTCGCGGGGGCAGGCACCGTGGGGTCCTTGCAGTACGCGCCGAGTTCGGCCGGGCACGGCGCGACGATCGTCGAGAAGTACTGGTAGGCCGAGAACAGCGCCAGCGGCCCGCCGACCGTGACCAGCCCGACCATGCCGCCGACCGCGCCGAGGGTGGCCGCGCCGAGCACACACCCGGCGACCGTGGCGCCGACCCACGGGACCAGGAGCACGATCACCGGGCTGGCGATGGCCGCACCCGCCGCGCCGCCGACCAGGCAGCCGATACCGCCGCCGAGCACGGCGCCGATGATGGCCGCGACGGCGCTGCCGATGGTCAGGCGCTGGGCGAAGATGCCGAGCGCCGTCTGGTCACGCGGGGTGAAGGATTCGGCGACCTGCTGTACGGCCTTGTCCTGGGTGATCACGTTCGTTGCTGCGGCTGCCGGGGCACCGCCGTCCTTGGATGGTGTCAGCGTGGCTTTGCCGCCGTCGATCGTGGCGGCGATCGGAAAGACCTTGTCGTCCATGCGGTAGGACAGCGGCAGCGCGGCGACCGGGACATCGGCGCCGGTGGTGAGCACCAGTTGGTCGCCGACGACCTGGAGTTTGCCGTCACTGGTGGTGACGACGGCGGTATCGCCCTGCCTGCTGACCTCGTAGTGCACGTCGGTCTGCGCCGGTGCCGGGTCGGCGTGGCCGGTGCCCGCGCCGACACAGAGGGCCAGTGCCGTCAGGGCGGCGGTCGCGAGCGTGGTGGACATTCTCATCGGTGATCCTCATCGATCGGGGGTGTTCTTCGGGTGTTTCGCGGCGTGCCGCGGAACGAGCGGGGGCTATTTGCCGGTGTCGATCAGGCCGTCGGTGAGCGACCAGTGATTGCCCGAGAAGGTCTGGATGCCGACGGCTTCGAGGGGATAGCCGTCGTCCGCGCCGGTCTTCATCGTGATGCCGGGCAGCAGCAGGTCGACCGAGACGTTGTCGAGCGAGCGCATCGCATCGCGCAGGCCCTCCCTGGTCGGGCACGTCGCCGATTCCATCGTCTTGCGGAAGCTCTCGGCCATCGCCCAGCCTGCCAAGGTGTGCTGGTTCTCCGGATCGGCGCCGGGCGCGTACTGCGCCACCTTCGACTTGAAGGTCTGCATGCCCGCGTCCTGGGCCCAGCGCGCGTCGGCCGGGTCCTTGAGGAAGGCGGCGGTGACCACGCCCTGGACGTTCTCCAGCCCGACCGGCCGCAGCGTGGCCATCGTGTTCGACACCTGGGTCACCACGTGCAGCGGATTCCAGTCTGTGTTGCGCACGTCGGCGGCCAGCGCCTGCGAGGCGAACTTCGGGGTCGAGAAATTCAGCAGCACATCGGCTTTCGAGTTCGCGAGGTTGCGGACCTGCGCGTCGACGGTGGGGTCGGTGACCTCGAAGCTCTGCTCCGCGACGACCTTGACGCCGCTGCCTGCGACCCCCTCGGTGAACGCGGCGAGCAGATCCTTGCCGAAGTCGTCGTTCTGGTAGAGCACCGCCACGGTCGCGGTCGGCCGCTGCGCCTTCACGTACGTCGCGTAGGCGAGGGCTTCGGTGCGGTAGCTGGGCTGCCAGCCCATGGTCCACGGATGTTCGGTGCCTGCGCCGAACTTGGTGGCTCCGGTGGCGACGAACACCTGCGGCACCTTGCGCTGGCCGAGGTAGTCCCACACCGCCGAGGACGTGGCAGTGCCGAGGGTCTGGAAGACCGCGAACACCTGATCCTGTTCGACGAGCCTGCGTGTCTCCTCGACGGTCTTGGGCGGCTGGTAGCTGTCGTCGCGCACCACGTACTCGACCTTGCGTCCGTCGATGCCGCCCTGTTCGGCGTTGACGTAGTCGAAGTAGGCCTTGATGCCCTTGGGGAGTTCGCTGTACGCCGAGGCCGGACCCGACAGCGGATACACCCCGCCGAGTTTGATGCTGGTGTCGGTGATGCCGGTGGTCTGCTGACCTTTGCAGTCGCCGAGCCCGACGGTGCCGGTGTCGGCGCCACGACCACCGCAGGCGGTGAGTGTCGCGAGCAGCGCCGCCGCGAGGCCGAGCGAGTGGATCGCCTTAGTGCGCATGTGTTTTCCCTTTCCGAACGAGATGTCCGAGCCGTTGCGCCAGCCGGCCGGTGAGACCGGCCAGTCCGGTGGGCGCGAGGTACATGACCGCGATGATCAGCAGTCCGAAGATGACGCCGGGCGCCGCCTGATTGACGTCCTGGGCGAAGCTGGGCACGAACATCACGAACAATCCGCCGAGCACCGGACCCCACGTGGTGCCGAGCCCGCCGACGACAAGGCCCGCCAGCAGCGTCACCGACAGGGTCAGTGCGAACGAGTCCGGCGAGACGAACGCGATCACCCACGTGTAGACACAGCCGGCGACACCGGCCAGCAGCGCGCTCCAGGCGAAGGCGAGCGTCTTGTAGTGGGCGAGGTTCACGCCGAGCACTTCGGCGGCGATCTCGTTGTCGCGCACCGCGTGCAGCGCGCGCCCCACCCGCGACCGCAGCATCCCGGCGACCAGCACGAAGCTCAGGACGGTGGTGACCAGCGCCAGGAAGTACAGCCACTGATCCTCGGCCAGCCCGGTCCAGGCGGGCGGCACCGGCTTGGTGACGGTGAGTCCCATCGAGCCGCCGGTCAGCCCGTCGAATCGCTTGAGCAGCGGGACCAGGAAGATCGCGATCGCCAGGGTGACCAGCGCCAGGTACAACCCGCGCAGCCGCAGCGCCGGGACGCCGAGCGCGAAGCCGAGGACGAAGGTCACCGCCGCCGCGATCGGGATGGTCGCGAAATACGGTGTGTCCCACCGTTCCATCGCCACGGCCGCGGTGTAGGCGCCGACCGCGAAGAACGCCCCGTGACCCAGCGAGATCTGGCCGGTGTGGCCGACCAGCAGGTTCAACCCGAGCAGGGTGACGGCGTAGATCATGGCCATGGCGAGCTGGAAGGTGCGGAAGGGCACCAGCTGGAACGGCGCCGCGCAGGCCACCAGGATCACCACCGCGGTGGCGATCACCGGCCAGCGGAGCTGTCCGAGCCGGTCGGCGAACGAAGCCGCCGATGGCGCGCCCGAAGTCGATGTCGTCGTTATCGTGTTCAACTCGCTCATACCCGTTCCACCGCCGCGTGTCCGAACAGACCTTGCGGGCGCAGCAACAGCACGCCCAGGATGATCACCAGCGGCACACCGATCTTGAGTTCGGTGCCGATCGCGTCGACATAGGCGCCGGTGAGGGTTTCGGCGACGCCGACGATCAGGCCGCCGGCCACCGCGCCGCCGGGAGAGTCGAAGCCGCCGAGGGTCGCCGCGGCGAAGGCGTAGATGAGGACGCCGCCCATCATGTTCGGCTCGAGGAACAGCAGCGGGGCCGACAGCACCCCCGAGACCGCGCCGACCAGCGCGGCCAGGCCCCAGCCGAGCGCGAGGACGGTGCCGACCCGGATGCCGACCAGCTTGGCGGACTGGGGATTACAGGCCACCGCCCGCATCGCCAAGCCGATCCCGGTGAAGCGGAACAGCAGATACAGCAGTCCCATCACCGCACCGACAACAGCGAAGATGCCGAGGCTGCCGTAGCCGACGCTGATGCCCGCGGTGCGCAAAGCGCCGTCCGGGAACGGATTCGGGAACGACTTCACCTGGTACGACCAGATCCAGCCTGCCACGGCGTGCACGGTGAAGAACAACCCGACCGTGACGATCACCAGGGTGATCTCGGGAGCGCCCTCGACCGGGCGGATCACCACCCGCTCGATGAGCATGCCCGCGACGAAGGAGATCGCCAGCGTGAGCGGCAGTGCCGCCCAGAACGGCATGGTCTGGCTGAGCTGCCAGGCCAGGAACGCCGAGAACATGGCGAGCTCGCCCTGGGCGAAGTTGACGATGCCGGTGAACCGGTAGATCAGGACGAGGGCCAGCGCGAGGCCCGCGTAGATCGCGCCCGCCGAGAGTCCCTCGACGAGTTGCTGCACGAATTCGGTCACGGCTGCACCCGGATTCCCAGGTAGGAGCGGGTGACCTGATCATCGGCCCTGATCTGTTCGGCGGTGCCGGACAACACGATGCGCCCGGTCTCGAGCACATGTGCCTGATGGGCGATCCCGAGGGCCAGATGCGCGTTCTGCTCGACGACGATCACGGTGGTGCGTTCCTCCTCGTTGATGGTGTGCACGATCCCGAACAGCTCCTGGGTCACCAGCGGGGACAGCCCGAGCGAGGGTTCGTCGAGCAGCAGCACGCGCGGGCGCAGCATCAGCGCACGGCCGATGGCGAGCATCTGCTGCTGGCCGCCCGACAGCCCGCCCGCCGGATCGCGGCGCTTGTCGCGCAGGATCGGGAAGTAGTCGTAGATGCGGCGCAGGTCGGCCTCGGTGCCCGAGCGGTCGCGCCGGGTGTAGGCGCCGAGGCGCAGGTTCTCCTCGACCGACAGCGGTGCGAAGGTGCCACGGCCCTCGGGGACGTGGGCGACACCGAGCCGGGCCATCGCCTCCGGAGCGCGGCCGGTCACCTCGGTGCCGTCCAGCCGCAGGGTGCCGCGCACCTTGACCATGCCGCACAGGGCGCGCAGCAGGGTCGTCTTGCCCGCGCCGTTCGGGCCGAGGATCGCGCAGACCGCGCCCTCGGCGACCGAAAAGCTCACGCCGTGCAGCACTTTCGCCGCGCCGTAACCCGCGTGCAGGTCGGTGATGGACAGAAATTCGCTCTGCGCGCTCATGCCGCCGCTCCCAGGTAGGCGCGGATGACGGCCGGATCACGTTGCACCGCTTCGGGTTCGCCCTCGGCGATGACCTGCCCGAACTCGAGGCACACCACGCGATCGCAGGTGCCCATGACGAAACCCATGTGGTGTTCGACCACCACGACGGTGAGGTCGAGGTCGGTCTGCAGCGCGCGCAGGCGTTCGGCGAATTCGTCGACCTCGCCGTGGCTGAGGCCGTTGACCGGCTCGTCGAGCAGCAGCAGCCGCGGCCGGACCGCGAGCGCTCTGGCCAGTTCGATGCGTTTGAGCGTGCCGAACGGGAGGCCCGAGGCCGGATGGTCGGCGACCGCGGTCAGGTCGAGCCGCTCGAGCAGATCGTCGGCTTCGGCGCGCAGGGCCCGTTCTTCCCGCCGGACCTTCGGCAGCCGCAGTCCCGCGGAGACGAAACCGGCGGTGGCACGGTGGTGCGCGCCGACGAGGACGTTGTCGCGCACCGACAGGCGGGGAAACAGGCCGAGGTTCTGGAAGGTCCGGGCGATGCCGAGGCCGGCCAGCGCGTCGGGCCGGACGGTCGACAGATCGGTGTCGCGATAGCGCAGGGTGCCCGAGGTCGGGCGGTTGCGCCGGGTCATGCAGTTGAACAGGGTGGTCTTGCCCGCTCCGTTCGGTCCGATCAGGCCGACCATCTCGCCGGGAGCGACCGCGAACCCGACCTCCCGCAGGGCGGTGATCCCGCCGAAGCGCACCGTCAGGTTGGTTATTTCGAGCATGCGATGACGGTAAGTTCGCAGGTCACCGGCCACATCGGACGTTGCGGACCAAATTCTGCGCGCGATCTCGTCCGCTGCGGACATGGTCCCGGCTCGAGCGGCCGGAGGCGATAGCGGAGCGTGACCGCGGAGGCCGCCCGAGCATGCCGATCGGACACTGCCTGGTTGACACCGGGAAACCGGACATGCAAACTCCCCGGACATGTCGGCTGGATCACATCTGCTCACCGCGTCGGTCTCGGACCCGCTGCACGCCGAACGTGCCCGGATCGTCGCCTGCGCCTACGACCACGCCGACGACATCGCCGACGACGTGATGACCAAGCTGCGCGCCGAGCTGCCCGGCTACGGGACCGCCGACCCCGGCTTCCTCGCAGACGTGCACGACCAGCTGGCCCGGCTCAGCCGCACCGGTCTCGGCGCGCTGCTCGAACGCAAGCGGGTCACCCCGGCCGATGTCACCTACGCCAGGCAGGCCGCCGCGCGCAGGGCGCGCTCGGGTCTGCCGCTGGTCGACTACATCGCCGCGTTCCGGCTGGGTCAGCGCGCCATCTGGAAGTCGCTGCTCGCTCACGCGGGTGACACCGAGGCGGGCCGCGAGGCCGTGCTGTCGCTGGCCGGTCCGCTGGCCCGCTACACCGACCTGATCAGCACCCAGGCCACCGACGCCTACCTGGAGTTCCAGCAGTACGTGGCGGCCGAGTCGGGCCGCGACAGCCAGGCGCTGATGGACACGCTGCTGGAGGGAACGCTGCCCGCGGGCGGGCCGCATCTGTCGGTGGCCACCGCGCACGGGATCGGCGCCGATCGCACCACGCCGCTGGTAGTCGTGACCGCCGTCGTGCTGGACGCGTCCGCCGACGGGCTCAGTGAGACACGGCAACTGGTGTCGGCCGCCGCGGCGCGGGTCGGCGTCAACGGGTTGCGCACGCTCTCGGTGGTGCGCGGCGGCGAGATCGTGGCGATTCCCGCGCTCGGGCGCGACGGTTCGGCGGACCAGCTGTGCGAACGACTGCGCGCGATGCGCGCGGAACTCGCCGCCGAGGGCATCGCGCTCGCCGTCGGCGTGAGCACCGCGGTCACCGAGGTCGCCCAGATCCCGCGCGCCTACCGGCAGGCCCAGGCCGCGCTCGCTCTGCTGCCCGAGGACGGCGGCGTCCTCGCGCTGCCACAGATGACGCCGTTCCGGTACCTGCTGCTGCGGGCCGACGACACCACCCGCCAGCTCGTCGACCCGCGCATCGGCACCGCACTGGCCGACGACCGCGCCCGCGGCGGCTCGCTGGCCGAGACCATCCGCGCCTTCGCCGCCGCCGACATGAACCTGCGCGAGGCCGCCGACACCCTGCGGATCCACTTGAACACCGCCAAGTACCGGCTCGGGCGGATCCAGGAACTCACCGGCCGCAATGTGCGCAGCGTCAACGACCTGGTCGAACTGCTGGTGGCGATCGAGCTGCAGACCGGGCAGTCGGGTCGCCACGGTGCGGCTGTTATAAACGAGGCATGAGCCTGGATCCCGCCATCGCCGCACGCCTCAAGCGCAACGAGGCGGGTCTGGTCGCCGCCGTCGCCCAGGAGAAGTCGACCGGCGACGTGCTGATGATGGCGTGGATGGACGACGAGGCGCTGGCCAGGACCATCGAAACCCGCAAAGGTACGTACTATTCGCGCTCGCGTCAGCAGTACTGGGTCAAGGGCGAGACCTCCGGCCACACCCAGTACGTGCACGAGGTGCGCCTGGACTGCGACGGCGACACGATCCTGCTGATCGTCGACCAGGAGGGCGCGGCCTGCCACACCGGCACGCACACCTGCTTCGACACCGACGTGCTGCTCGCCGCCGACTAGTCGCCGTCCTCGGCGAGCACCCGGTTCAGCCGGTCCGACAGGGTTTCCCCGAGCTCGGCCAGCTGGGCGGTCTGCTCGGCGTCGAGACAGTCCAGGACCAGTCTGCGCACGGCGTCCACGTACCCGGGCGCCGCCTCGAGCACCTTCTCGAAACCGGCATCGGTGAGCACGGCATGCACCCCGCGCCTGCCCGCGGTCGTGTCGCGGCGGGCCCAGCCGAGCCGCTCCAGCTTGGAGACCACATGCGACAGGCGCGATAGCGACGCATTTGCTTTGTGGGCGAGGTCACTCAATTGCAGACGATGGCCCGCTTCCTCGGACAGCAGGCTCAGCACCCTGAACTCGAAATGGGTCAGCCCGGACTCCCGTTGCAAGCGGGTGTCCAATGCGCCCGGGATCCGGGTCATGAGCGCCACGATCGCCTGCCACGCGCGCTGTTCGACGGGGTCGAGCCACTGGGTCATCGCCTGCACTGCCTCGCGGCCGGACGGCAGGGCTGGTGTACTGGGGCGCGCACCGGAATAAGTTTGCCACGACGTCGCTGCGGCGTCCGCGAGATGGCGGTGGTCGTGAGGTCACTCACAGCGGCCCGCGCGATCTATCGCACGGGCCACAGCGGGGCACGGCGAGCATGCTCAACCAGCCCGTCGGGCATGCAGCATCGCGAAACCGAGAGGCAGCTCCTCGCGGGTGATCAGGTCGAGCCCGGCCGACTTCAGCAGGGCTCCGTAGTGCGCGCCGGTTCGTTCGCGACCGCCGACATTGCACAGCATGTGCAGGTCCCAGGCGGGTACCAGGGAACGGGACTCGTCCTCGGGGAGCAGCCGTTCGACGAGGTAGAGCCGGGCGTTGTCGGACATCGCCGCCGCGCAGCGGAGCAGGATGGTCCGGGAGTCGGCGTCGTCCCAGTCGTGCAGTACTCGCGAGAGCAGATAGATATCGCCGCCGGTCGGTACCTCGGCGGTGAAGAAGTCGCCGCCGATGAACTCGCAGCGCGAAAGACAACCCGCTCGGTCGATGGTGGTTCGTGCGCGCGGGAGGGTCGTCTCCCGTTCGAACAGGATTCCGCGCAGGTGCGGATGCGCGGCCAGCACGCGTGCCAGCAGTTCGCCGTTGCCGCCGCCGATGTCGACCACCGTGCGTGCCGTGGCGGCACCGATCTGATCCGCCACCTGGCCGAAGATCGCCGCGCCTGCGGCCATCGCGCTGTCGAACAGGTCCGCGCGGGCGGGGTCGGCGCCGAAGTACTCGAAATGGTGCAGGCCGAAGTGGTGGTCGAAGGCCGTCCGCCCGGTGCGCACGGCGTAGCCCAGTTCGCCGAAGGACTCGTAGAACGCGCCGCCGTACAGGCGGGCCAGCGGATGCAGGGAGGGCCGGGCGTCCGCGGCGAGGAGCGCGCCGACATCGGTGAGTGCGTAGCCCGCTCCGCTCGGCTCGACGACATCGAGCTGGACCAGATAGCGCAGCAGCCGGGCGAGTGCGCCGGGGTCGGTCTCGGTCTGTGCGGCGAGCGCGCTCACCGGGCTGCCCGGTGCCCCGGCGAGCCGGTCGGCGATCCCGCACTCGGCGGTGACGGCCAGCGCCTGGGTGGCCCAGGCTCCGGTGAGCAGCCGCAGCAGCCGTGTCGCCGGGTCGTCGGACTCGCCGATGTGCCTCGCCAGCGCGCGCGGGTTGGCACCGGCGACGTGGAGTTCCATCCGGTCGGTTCCCGCGCCGGGCCGGGCGAAATAGAAGCTGGTCGCGTCCTCCCTGTCGTTGTGGCCGCCGCCGTCGGGACGGAGTCCGCCCGGCCCGGTGAGCAGCGCGCACAGCCCGGCGAGGGCGACGTCGTCGATGGGGCCGGTGGCCAACGCGATGTGGGCTTCGCGCGCGTCGGCGCGCTCGGCGGCCGACACCTGTGCCGGTGCGTCGAGCAGCGCGAAGATCTCTATCTCGCAGGGTGTTCCATCGGCGGCCCGCAGTGCGGCCCGCACGATCTGGACCGGCACGTGCCGCGGATCCAGGCCGTGCCGCGCCGCCAATCGCCGGCGGACAACCACGCTGGGGCCGGTCGATACCACGGCGAGATCGTGCATCGCCAGCATCTCGTCCAGTGCCGCGAGGTCGGGGGGAAACACCAGCACCCCCACATGGTCGAACCGGCAGCGGCCTGCGATCGCTCTGCGTTCGGATTCGCCCAGGTGGGGCAGCAGCCGGGTGAGCACGCTGTCGGTGTCGTGCGTTCTGACGAACCGCACGGCCGCTTCCACGCGGTCGTGATCGAGGGGGTCGATCCGGGGCTGCACTGCCGGCGAACGGGTCACGCGTCCTCCTGGATTCAGATGCCGACGTAGTTCTCCGCGAAAAAGTCCTGGTGTGTCCGTGAGGTGGCCAGGCTGTGCAGCCGGGCACGCTGGAGTTCGCGTTCGAAGGCGGCCTGTGGTCCGGCGGGCGGATGGAGCAGGCCGATCATCCAGTGCGAGAACTCGTGGGCCCGGCGGATGCGCGGCACGCACACGGCCGAATGCCGCCGCAGGCCCGACTCGTCCTTGCGTTCGACGGCGGCGACGAGCGCGAGCGCCAGTGACTGCGCGGTGAGAATGGCCAGATTGGCGCCCTTGGCGGCCGACGGGCTGATCGAGGAGGCCGCGTCGCCCGCGAGGAACATCCGTCCCCGCTGGATCGGGTCGAGGATCTCCGACCGGAGCCGGACCAGGCCGCGCTCGACGATCGGGCCGGTCCGCAGCGGCCCGTACCGGTCGGCGCGAAGTCGCGTGGACAGGGTGGCCCAGACGCGGTCCTCGCTCCAGTTCAGGGGATCCTCGTCGGGCGAGCACTGCACGTAATAGCGGGTGATCTCCGGACTGCGCGGCATCTGCCCGGCGAAGCCGTCGGCGTGAACGCCGTAGACGACGGTCTCGGACGTCGGTGGGGCCTGTGCCAGCAAGGCGAGCCAGGTGATGTCGTAGTCGCATGTCGATCGGGCAACGGCGACGGCGTGTCTGGCGAGGCCACGCGCGCCGTCGCAACCCACCAGATAGCGGGCGGCGATCCGATACGCGCTGCCGTCGGCGGCACGGGCAAGGACCCACGGACGGTCACCGTGCTCGTCACCGATCCGTTCGGCGGTGGTCTGGCAACGCAGGTCGCCACCGCGGCGCAGATACTCGGCGGCCAGATCGGTCACCAGGTGCTGCTGCGGGTAGACGGTGTGTACCTCGCGTCGTCCGAGCTCGTCGTAGGACAGCGCGAAACGTCCGGTGTCACTACGGAATTCGCAAGTCCCATGGGTGCGTCCGCGCTCGCGCAAGCCGGTGTCGAGGCCGTGCTCACGCAGGACCTCGACACTGCCTGGCGCCAGGAAACCGGCCCGCGCTCGCTGCTCGATGTGCGCGCGATCGCGCCGTTCGAGGATCACGGAATCTATCCCGGCCGCTTGCAGGATATTGCCGAGGACCAAGCCGGCGGGACCAGCGCCGAGGACCAGGACCGCGGTGGTGCGATCGGTGCTCGCCACGCGCATGAGACCGGAGCTTAGGACACCTCGGCGGAATCGGAAGCGCGCCGCGAGGGCGTGTTGCCGGGCTTATGTGACATTGCTATCTCGCGCCGGTGGCGTCAGCGTGGACGACGTCGTGGCGGACTTGGCCGCCTTGCGGCGGGTGAGGCCCCGTTTGCCCATCAGGGCGAGGACAAGCAGGAAGATCACCGCTGCCACGATGGCGCCGACCAGGCAGGCGCCACGGAAGGCGGGGGCGTCGACATCGAGGATGCGCTGACCGGCATGGGCGGCGTTGTTGCCGCCGAGCACGATCGTGAGAGTCATCAGGTTGGGCAGCGCGCCGAGCAGGGCGATGATCACCGCGGCGCCCGCGATGAACTTGCCGCCCTTGCGGTTCCACATCCGCACCGCGAGCAGCAACAGCAGCAGTGGCACCAGCGTGAACACCAGGCCGTAGACCAGACCCCACCAGATGCCCTGGCTGAAGCTGCCGTGCACCAGGCTCGCCAGCCGCTGTGCCCACCAGCGTGGGATGAACGACGACAGGATGAAGTAGGCGATCACCAGGACAGCGGCCGTGGCGACCGTGACGGTCGCCCGATTGCGCCACACCGTCGCGGTCGGCTTCTGACCGCTCGACCGCACCTCGCCGGTTGTCATGTCCTCAGCGTAGATGCGGTCATCGGGCCGGACGCCGATCCGGCGCCCGGCGTTTCCGGATAGGTTGCTACTCGCCCGTAGTCGTGCGGGCGCGTAGGAAGGCCAGCGCCTCGTCCGCGTGCACGGCCGCGCGGAGTTCGCCGGTCACGACCTTCAGGATCGTCCGGTCGGTGTCGATGACGAAGGTGTGCCGCTTCACCGGGGCGAGTTTGCCGAGCAGACCGCGCTTGACGCCGAACGCAGCGGCCACCGCGCCGTCGGCGTCGGAGAGCACCGGGTAGTCCAGGCGCTGCTTGGTCGCGAAACCGGCCTGCACCTCGGTGCTGTCGGTGCTGATGCCCGCGCACGAGGCGCCGATGGCGGCGAACTCCGCGCTCAGGTCGCGGAAGTGGCAGGCCTCGGCCGTGCACACCGGGGTATTGGCCGCCGGGTAGAAGAACAGCACGAGCGGGCCGTCGGCGAGCAAGCCGTCGAGCGTGCGGAGCTGGGCGGACTGGTCGGGGAGCTCGAACTGCGGAGCGCGCTGGCCTGGCTGCATGACCCGACCCTATCGACCTGCCGCCGAGCGCGAAAGATCCCCGTCCGCCGAGACGAACGGGGATCGAATTCGTGATCGGCGGGCACCGCCCCCGACGGACCGCACCCGCCGAGCGGTGCCTAGCGCTCGAGCAGGGCCGCGATCGCCGGGTTGCGGATCTCCATCACGTCGAGGATGCCGTGGACACGCAGCATCGGCTCGAGCTGCCGGATCAGGTGGCAGTGCGCGGCGTACTCGTCCGGGTAGATCTTCTCGTCCAGGTCCTGCACCTCTTTGGCGTAGGTGACGAACGACGTGAGTGCGCTGGCCGTGGACTGCTGACGGGGACCGAAGTGCTGCTGCGACATGACGGCCGGCCGGCCGTCCTGTACGCCCTGAAGCGAGGGATTCAACATTGCTCCTCTCGGGAAAAGGGATACCGCATGCGACATGGAACGCGCGCGAGTGTAGTGATGCCGATCACCCCGTCTCGCGGCGCGGGTCGGGTCAGCGCACAGGTGCTGCGGCACGCCTGGGATGATGGGTTCATGCAGGGCGCGTCGACACCAACCACCACGACCCGCGACCAGTTCCGGCTGCTCGCCGCCGAGCACCGGGTCGTCCCGGTGACCCGAAAGGTGCTGGCGGACTCCGAAACTCCGCTTTCGGCCTACCGCAAGCTGGCCGACGACCGGCCGGGCACCTTCCTGTTCGAGTCCGCCGAGAACGGGCGATCGTGGTCGCGCTGGTCGTTCATCGGCGCGGGCAGTCCGTCGGCGCTGACCGTCGTCGACGGCGAGGCGACCTGGCTCGGCGCGGTACCGGCCGACGCTCCCTCCGGCGGTGATCCGCTGCGCGCGCTGCACGAGACCCTCGAACTGCTGCGCACCGAGCGCCTGCCCGGTCTGCCGCCGCTGACCGGCGGCCTGGTCGGCTACCTCGGCTACGACGCGGTGCGCCGGATCGAACGGCTGCCCGAGCTGGCCACCGACGATCTGCAACTGCCCGAACTCGTCCTGATGCTGGCCACCGACCTGGCCGCGTTCGACCACCACGAGGGCGCGATCACCCTCATCGCCAACGCGGTGAACTGGAACGGCACCGACGAGAACGCCGACGCCGCCTACGACGACGCCGTCGCCCGGCTCGACCGGATGACCGCCGCGCTGGCCACGCCTGCGCCGTCGACGGTGTCGGTCTTCGACCAGCCGGAGCCACAGTTCCTGCGCAGGCGCACGACCGAGGAATTCGGTGCGGGCGTGCTGCGGCTGATCAAGGAGATCGAGGCGGGCGAGGCGTTCCAGGTGGTGCTCTCGCAGCGCTTCGAGATGGACTACACCGGCTCGCCGCTGGCTGTGTACCGGATGCTGCGGGCCTCGAACCCGAGCCCGTACATGTACCTGATGCACATCCCCGACGGCGACGGCGGCACCGCGTTCTCGATCGTCGGCTCCAGCCCCGAATCGCTGGTCACCGTGAAGGACGGGGTCGCAACGACCCATCCGATCGCGGGCACCCGCTGGCGCGGGCACAGCGCCGAGGACGACATCCTGCTCGAGAAGGACCTCCTCGCCGACGAGAAGGAGAACGCCGAGCACCTGATGCTCGTCGACCTGGGTCGCAACGACCTGGGCCGGGTCTGCCGCCCCGGCACCGTGCGGGTCACCCAGTACCGCCACGTCGAGCGCTACAGCCACGTCATGCACCTGGTCTCGACGGTGTCCGGGCAGCTCGCCGAGGGCAAGATCGCGCTCGACGCGGTGCAGGCCTGCTTCCCGGCCGGCACATTGTCGGGCGCGCCGAAGGTGCGGGCGATGGAGCTGATCGAGGAGCTGGAACCGACCAGGCGCGGCATCTACGGCGGCGTCGTCGGCTACCTCGACTTCGCCGGTGACGCCGACACCGCCATCGCCATCCGCACCGCGCTGCTCAAGGACGGCACGGCCTACGTGCAGGCCGGTGCGGGCGTGGTCGCCGACTCCGATCCGGTCTACGAGGACACCGAGGCCCGCAACAAGGCCATGGCGGTGCTCAAGGCGATCGCGGCGGCCCAGACCCTGCGCACCTACGAGGGCGGCCTGGCATGAGCGGTCAGCGCCCGGAGGAGGCAGCTTGCGTAACCACGCAGGGCGCCCGAGCATGCCGAATGGAGACAGCATGACCGACGCTGCCGCCCCCGCGCCCGCCGCCAAACCGGTCGTCCCGGTGGCGCTGCTGGCGCTGGCGGCGGCGGGGCTGTGGGCGTCGTCGCGGATGACCTGGGTGACGGTGCACTCCGCCGACGGGCTCACCGAACCGCGCACCGACGATCTCGACGGCGCCACCTGGTTCGGCGCGCTCACCCCGCTGGCGCTGGTGCTGGTCGCCTCGATCGCCGCGGTGTTCGCGGTGAAGGGCGGACTGCGCCAGCTGCTCGGCGTGGTGATCGCGGTGGTCGCCGCGGTCGCCGCCGTGCCGGGGTTCGCGCTGGTCGTGGGGGAGGGCCGGACCGCGGAGCGGGCGGGCCAGCTGGCCGAGCTGCCGGTGCGCGCCGTCGTCAGCAGCGCCGACGTGCACCCGGCGCCCGCGGTGCTATCGATCGTCGCGGCGGCGCTCGCGCTGTTCGCCGGAGTCCTGCTCACCCGCCGGACCGGGGAGAACGCCCAGCTCTCCGGCGCCTACGACAACCCGGTCTTCCGGCGTGCCGACGCCAGCGCCCAGGTGAGCAAGCAGCGCGACGAGACCGGCACCGCGGCGCCGCTGTCGGACCGCGTGCTGTGGGACGCGCTCGACGCGGGCACCGACCCGACCGACACCGCCGAGGGACCGGACGACGACGGCAAGTCGCCCGGCGGCACGCCGTGACCCGCCACGGATCCACCACAGTGACGCCGGCCTGCTCCGCGGCAGTGACCCCCGGCACCCCCGCCGCAGTGACACGCGCGGCGGCCATTTATTCTTGTCCAGCATCGGTGAGACAGCGCCTGAGGGGACTCTCAGGTGAGAAGTTCGTCTCCCCAGAAAGGATTCGAGCCAGATGACGGTACTCGACTCGATTCTCGACGGGGTTCGGGCGGATGTTGCCGCTCGCGAAGCCCTCCTCGATTTTCAGGCGATCAAAGCCGCAGCGGCCGCCGCCAAGGCGCCGCTGAACGCGGCCGCCGCGTTGCACGAGGACGGGATCGGTGTCATCGCCGAGGTGAAGCGTGCCAGCCCCTCCAAGGGCGCGCTGGCCGACATCCCGGACCCGGCCGTCCTGGCCAAGGCCTACGAAGACGGTGGCGCGCGCATCATCAGCGTGCTCACCGAGGGCCGCCGCTTCGGTGGTTCGCTCGACGACCTCGATGCCGTCCGCGCCGCCGTGAACATCCCGGTCCTGCGCAAGGACTTCGTCGTCGGCCCGTACCAGATCCACGAGGCCCGTGCCCACGGCGCCGACGTGATCCTGCTGATCGTTGCCGCGCTCGAGCAGGACGTGCTGTCCTCGCTGATCGACCGCACCGAATCACTGGGCATGACCGCCCTGGTAGAAGTGCACACCGAGGAAGAGGCCGATCGCGCGCTGGAGGCGGGCGCGTCGGTGATCGGTGTCAACGCGCGCAACCTCAAGACCCTGGAAGTGGACCGCGACGTCTTCGCGCGGATCGCCCCCGGCCTGCCGTCGGAGGTCATCCGGGTCGCCGAGTCCGGCATCCGCGGTACCGCCGACCTGCTGGCCTACGCCGGCGCGGGCGCCGACGCGGTGCTCGTCGGCGAGGGCCTGGTGACCAGCGGCAACCCGCGCGCGGCGGTGTCGGAGCTGGTGACCGCGGGCACGCACCCGTCCTGCCCGAAGCCGGCGAGGCGGAGCATCCGGTGAGCGCTCTGCCCCAGGCCAGTGCGGGCGTCGCCCAGCACAGCGACTACGAACCCGACGCGGGTGGCCACTTCGGCGTCTACGGCGGACGGCACGTCCCCGAGGCGCTGATGGCGGTGATCGAGGAGGTCACCGCCGAGTACGACAAGGTCCGCTCCGACCACAGCTTCCTCGACGAGCTCGACCGGCTGCAGCGCGACTACACCGGGCGTCCCTCGCCGGTGTTCGAGTGCCTCAACCTGGCCGAGCACGCGGGCGGCGCGCGGATCTTCCTCAAGCGCGAGGACCTCAACCACACCGGCTCGCACAAGATCAACAATGTGCTCGGCCAGGCGCTGCTCGCCAAGCGGATGGGCAAGACCCGCGTCATCGCCGAGACCGGTGCCGGCCAGCACGGCGTCGCGACCGCGACCGCGTGCGCGCTGCTCGGCCTGGACTGCGTGATCTACATGGGCGCGGTCGACACCGCCCGTCAGGCGCTGAACGTGGCCCGCATGCGGCTGCTCGGCGCCGAGGTGATCTCGGTGACCACCGGCTCGCAGACCCTCAAGGACGCCATCAACGAGGCGCTGCGCGACTGGGTCTCCAACGCCGACGACACCTACTACTGCTTCGGCACCGCCGCGGGCCCGCACCCGTTCCCGCTGATGGTGCGCGATTTCCAGCGCATCATCGGGATCGAGTCGCGTCAGCAGATCCAGGAGCGCACGAACAGGCTGCCTGACGCGGTCGTCGCCTGCGTCGGCGGCGGTTCCAACGCCATCGGCATCTTCCACGCCTTCATCCCCGACGCGGGCGTGCGGCTGATCGGGTACGAGGCGGCCGGTGACGGCGTCGAGACCGGTCGGCACGCGGCCACCTTCACCGGTGGCACGCCGGGCGCGTTCCAGGGTGCCTACTCGTACCTGCTGCAGGACGAGGACGGCCAGACCATCGAATCGCATTCGATCTCGGCCGGTCTCGACTATCCGGGCGTCGGCCCCGAGCACGCCCACCTCAAGGACATCGGGCGCGCCGAGTACGAGCCGATCACCGACGTCGAGGCGATGGACGCGCTGCTGCTGCTCTCGCGCTCGGAGGGCATCATCCCGGCGATCGAGTCCGCGCATGCCGTGGCCGGTGCGCTGAAGCTCGGCAAGGAACTCGGCAAGGGCGCGATCATCCTGGTCAACCTGTCCGGTCGCGGCGACAAGGACATGGACACCGCGGGCCGCTGGTTCGGTCTGTTCGACGACGCCGCCGAGGAGAACGAGCAGTGAGTCAGCAGTCCCGTCTGGCCAACACCTTCGCCGCCGCGCGCGCGGAGAACAGGGCCGCCCTGATCGGCTACCTCCCCGCGGGCTACCCCGATCTGGCCGGTTCCATCGACGTGTGCAAGGCCATGGTCGAATCCGGTTGCGACATCATCGAAGTCGGCGTGGCGTACTCCGACCCGGTGATGGACGGCCCGACCATCCAGGCCGCCGCCGAGCAGGCGCTGCGCGGTGGCGTGCGGGTGCGCGACGTGTTCTCCGTCGTCGAGGCGATCACCGACGCCGGTGGTCAGGCCGTGGTGATGAGCTACTGGAACCCGGTGCTCCAGTACGGCGTCGACACCTTCTCCCGCGACCTGGCCGCGGCCGGTGGCGCCGGCATCATCACGCCGAACCTGATCCCCGACGAGGCCGACGACTGGTTCATCGCCTCGGCCACACACAACCTGGACCGCATCTTCCTTGTCGCGCCGTCGTCGACCGAGGAGCGCCTGGTGAAGACGCTGGAGGCCTCGCGTGGATTCATCTACGCCGCCTCGACCATGGGTGTGACCGGCGCGCGTGACGTGGTCTCCTCGGCCGCGCCCGCGCTGTGCGCGCGGGTCCGCGCGCATTCCGACATCCCGATCGGCGTCGGCCTGGGCGTGCGCTCGGGTGCCCAGGCCGCCGAGATCGCCGCGTACGCCGACGGCGTGATCGTCGGATCGGCGCTGGTGACGGCCGCGGCCGAGGGTCTCGACGCCGTACGCGCCCTGACCAGCGAGCTCGCCGAAGGCGTGCGCTCGGCGACCGTCCGCACCTAGCGGTTCCGCCTCTCCGCGACTTCTGGCCAGATCTAGGCGCGGAGCCGGTCGGCCACGCGGCCGCCGGTCGGGCGGGAGCCCGGGGTAGCCCGTCCCCGGTGAGTTACCCATGTTCTCGCGAAATGGGTTGCGCAGGGCATGTATCGGTGCCCTCGTCATGTGGTGGACCCCTGACGTCAGGGTCACGGTCACTCCTTGGTACGCCACTGAACTAACGTGGGGGCCGTGAACTCAGTCCTGGCCTACCTTCCGAGTCCGCCGCAGGGTGTCTGGCAACTCGGGCCCTTCCCGCTCCGGGCATACGCGCTGTTCATCATTCTCGGCATCGTCGTCGCCATCTGGTGGGGTGAGCGCCGGTGGCAACAGCGTGGCGGCCAGCAGGGCGCTGTGCTCGACGTCGCGATGTTCGCGGTGCCGTTCGGCCTGATCGGCGGCCGGCTGTACCACGTGGCCACCGACTGGCAGAAGTACTTCGGCCCCGGCAAGCACCCGATCGAGGCGCTCTACATCTGGCAGGGCGGCCTCGGCATCTGGGGCGCGGTGTTCCTCGGCGGCATCGGCGCCTGGATCGGCTGCCGGGTCTACAAGATCCCGCTGCCCCCGCTCGGCGACGCGATCGCGCCCGCGGTGCTGCTCGCGCAGGCGATCGGCCGTCTCGGCAACTACTTCAACCAGGAGCTCTACGGCCGCACCACCGAGGTGCCGTGGGGCCTCGAGATCTACGAGCGCTTCGACGCGGAGACCGGCGCGCGCGACATGATGAACGGCGTGTCGACCGGCCGGGTACTCGAGGTCGTGCACCCGACGTTCCTGTACGAGCTGGTGTGGAACGTGCTGGTCGTCGTCGCGCTGGTGCAGCTGGACAAGCGCTACAAGATCGGCCACGGCCGCCTGTTCGCGCTCTACGTCGCCGGCTACAGCTTCGGGCGCTTCTTCGTCGAGCTGATGCGCAGCGACGAAGCCACCCATATCCTCGGCATCAGGATCAACTCGTTCACCGCCGCCCTCGTATTCCTCGGCGCCATGGCCTATTTCGCGCTGGCGACCAAGGGCCGCGAGACACCGGCGCAGCTGCAGCCCGGTGGTGAGCCGCGGCCGTGGCCGTGGCAGTTCTCGGCGCTGCGTGCCGCCGGGGCGGCGGGCAAGTCCACCGAGGCAACGGATTCCACCGAGGACACCGCGAAGGACTCCGCCGATGACGCGGCCGACGGCGCCGACGCCGAGCCGGAGCTGAAGAAGACCGACCCGGCGCCGACCGCCGACGACGCGGCAGACACCGCTGAGCCGGAGCAATCCGGCGCGAAGAAGGCCTGATCGACAGCTTTCGACTCGAGTACGACGGGCGTCCGGCAACATTCCGGGCGCCCGTCGCGATATTCCGGGCAGAGTGTCGAGGACCGATCGTGGGGGCCCGAGGAGACAACGGCCGGTCCTTATGACCACAATGACCGGTGATCGTCGCGGGCGCACCGCCGTTCGGCCGATCGCCACTGGCCGGGGGCCACGACGGGTACCCGCACGAATGATGGAGGACATGAGTGACCGACCCCTACAACCCCAATCCCCAGTACGGCCCCGACCTGAGCAAGCAGCCCGACTCCGGCTCCCAGCCGCAGTACGGCCAGCCCGCCTACGGCCAGCCCTCGGATCCGTACGCGCAGCAGCCGGGCTACGGCCAGCAGCAGCCGGGGTACGGTCAGCCGCAGTACGGCCAGCCCCAGTACGGTCAGCCCGCCGACCCGTACGCCCAGCCGCAGCCCGTCTACGGCGCCGCGCCGTACGGCGCCATGCCGCAGGGCTACAACCCGGCCGATCCGGAAGCGCCGTACGGCCGTGACATGTACGGCGTCCCGTTCTCGGACAAGCAGAAGCTGATGGCCGGTCTGCTGGAGATCTTCCTCGGCAGCTTCGGTGTCGGCCGTTTCTACCTGGGCTACACCGGTCTGGGCATCGCCCAGATCGCGGTCGTCTGGCTGACCTGTGGCATCGGCGCCATCTGGCCGCTGATCGACGGCATCATGATGCTCACCGGCAAGGTGCCCGACGCGCAGGGCCGTCCGCTGCGCGACTGATCGCCCGGCACCGTCGAACGGGTGCTCCGCGTCGCGCGGAGTGCCCGTTTCTCGAATAAGCTCAGTGTGTTTCCCCACCGGAATTGCGATCACGGTGAGCGATACTCTGTCTCCGTCTGTGGTGGCGCCGTAGCGTCGCTTGGCCTGCGCGTGCCCTGATGCGCGCAGCGAAGGAAGGGATTGACCGTGCGCAAACTGCTTGCCGCCGCCGTACTCGCCGTTGTCGCCGCGACGGGTCTGTCGGCCTGCTCGTCCGATGCCGACCCGAATGTGCTGAAGGTGGGCACCGAAGGCACCTACGCGCCGTTCAGCTACCAGGACAGCGGCACGCTGACCGGTTACGACGTCGAGGTCGCGCGGGCGATCGGCGAGAAGCTCGGCAAGCGGGTGGAATTCGTGCAGACGCCGTGGGACTCGATCTTCGCCGGGCTGGAGTCCAAGCGCTTCGATCTGGTCGCCAACCAGGTCACCGTCAACCCCGAGCGCACGGCCAAGTACTCGCTGTCGCAGCCGTACACGACCTCCGAGGGCGTGATCGTCACCAAGGCCGACAACACCACCATCACCTCGCTGGCCGATCTGTCGGGCAAGACCACCGCGCAGTCCGCGACCAGCAACTGGAGCAAGGTCGCCGCGGGCGCCGGTGCGAAAGTCGAAGCGGTGGAAGGCTTCGTGCAGGCGGTGCAGCTGCTGAAGGCCGGTCGCGTCGACGCCACGGTCAACGACACCCTGGCGGTCGGTGAGTACACCAAGAAGACCGGCGACACCGGCATCAAGATCGCGGCCAGGACCGGTGAGACCAGCAAGCAGGCCTTCGCCGCCCGGAAGGACGACGCGGCGCTGATCGCCGATATCGACAAGGCGCTCGAACAGCTGCGCGCCGACGGCACGCTGACCAGGCTGTCGGAGAAGTACTTCGGCACCGACGTCAGCAAGTAGCGGATGGATCCCGCAACCAGGGAGCTGATCTGGCACAACCTGTGGCCGATGCTGAAGGCCACGGTGACCGCGACGCTGCCGCTGACGGCGATCAGTTTCGTCATCGGCCTGGCGATCGCGGTCGGGGTCGCGCTGGCGCGGATGTCGTCGAAGCGGGTGCTGTCACTGCCCGCCCGCTTCTACATCTCGATCATCCGCGGCACCCCGCTGCTGGTGCAGCTGTTCATCGTGTTCTACGCGCTGCCGCAGTTCGGGATCGTCATCGACCCGTTCCCGGCGGCGGTGATCGCGTTCAGCCTCAATGTCGGCGGGTACGCCGCGGAGGTGGTGCGCTCGGCGATCCTGAGCGTCGCCCACGGGCAGTGGGAGGCGGCCGAGTCGCTGGGCATGACCTACCCGCAGACGCTCTGGTACGTCGTCTTCCCGCAGGCGTCCCGGATCGCGGTACCGCCGCTGTCGAACACGCTCATCTCCCTGGTGAAGGACACCTCGCTGGCCTCGACCATCCTGGTCACCGAACTGCTGCGCACCGCCCAGCTGGCGGCCGCGCCCACCTTCGACTTCTTCGCCCTCTACGGCGTCGCGGCACTCTACTACTGGGTCATCTGCCTGATCCTCGGTGTCGGCCAGACCCGCCTGGAAACGCGGCTGTCGAGGCACGTCGCCGTTCGGTGACAACCGATTTCGTGAACACCTGGGTAACTCGCCGGGAACGCCCGGCCCATGCCCCGCCGATATCCGCCGGTCCGGTCGAGTAGGGGCCTTGCACCCCCGACCGGCGAAGTACGCGGAGCGGCGGGACAGTACTAGGCTTGCCGGTGTGATGCGACGGACGAAGATTGTGTGCACCCTCGGACCGGCTACGGCCACCCAGGACCGTATTCGTGAGCTCGTCGAAAGCGGCATGGATGTGGCCCGGCTGAACTTCAGCCACGGTGAGCACGCCGACCATGCCGACAACTACAAGATGGTCCGCGCGGCCTCGGACGAGACCGGTCGCGCGGTCGGCATCCTCGCCGACCTGCAGGGCCCCAAGATCCGCCTCGGCCGGTTCACCGACGGCCGCACCACCTGGGCCAACGGCGAGCAGGTGCGGATCACCGTCGACGACGTCGACGGCACCCACGACCGTGTCTCGACCACCTACAAGCAGCTCGCGCAGGACGCCAAGGCAGGCGACCGCCTGCTCGTCGACGACGGCAAGGTCGGCCTGACGGTGGAGAGCATCGACGGCAACGACGTCGTCTGCCGGGTCACCGAGGGTGGCCCCGTGAGCAACAACAAGGGCCTGTCGCTGCCCGGCATGGACGTGTCGGTGCCCGCCCTGTCCGAGAAGGACATCGAAGACCTCGAATTCGCCCTGAAGCTGGGCGTGGACTTCATCGCGCTGTCGTTCGTGCGCTCGCCGTCCGACATCGAGCTGGTGCACGACATCATGGACAAGGCAGGCCGCCGGGTGCCGGTCATCGCCAAGCTGGAGAAGCCGGAGGCGATCGACAACCTCGAGGCGATCGTGCTCGCCTTCGACGCGGTGATGGTCGCCCGCGGCGACCTCGGCGTCGAGCTGCCGCTCGAGCAGGTCCCGCTGGTGCAGAAGCGGGCCATCCAGATGGCGCGCGAGAACGCCAAGCCGGTCATCGTCGCGACCCAGATGCTGGAGTCGATGATCGAGAACTCCCGCCCGACCCGCGCCGAGGCCTCCGACGTCGCCAACGCGGTGCTCGACGGCGCCGACGCGGTGATGCTCTCGGGAGAGACCTCCGTCGGTGCGTGGCCGATCGACGCGGTGCGCACCATGAGCCGCATCGTCACCGCGGTGGAGTCCGAGACGCACCGGGTGCCACCGCTGACCCACGTCCCGCGCACCAAGCGTGGCGTGATCTCCTACGCCGCCCGCGACATCGGCGAGCGGCTCAACGCCAAGGCCCTGGTGGCCTTCACCCAGTCCGGTGACACCGTGCGCCGCCTGGCCCGCCTGCACACCCCGCTGCCGCTGCTGGCGTTCACCCCGCTGCCGGAGGTGCGCAGCCAGCTGACGCTGACCTGGGGCACCGAGACCTTCATCGTGCCGATGGTGCAGAGCACCGACGCGATGATTCATCAGGTCGACCAGGCGCTGTTGTCGATGGATCGGTACCGCAAGGGTGACCTGGTGGTCATCGTGGCCGGTTCCCCGCCGGGTACCGTCGGTTCCACCAACCTGATCCACGTTCATCGCATCGGCGAGGAGGACCACTAGTCGTGAGTAGTTCGGCAGGCCGACAAGCCCAGGTCGAGGTCGAGACCATGCACGACGAGCCGTCCCCCGATCTGCGGGTGCTGCTCGACCTGCTCGACCTCGAACCGATCGGCGAGGACGTCTTCCTCGGCAACCATCCCGAGAAGGTGTGGAGCCGCACCTTCGGCGGGCAGCTGGTGTCGCAGGCGATCGTCGCTGCCGGACGCACCGCCGGTGAGCGGCCGCTGCACGCGATCAACGCGCATTTCGTGCGCGGTGGCGACGTGAAGAAGCCGATCGAGTACCACGTGCAGCGGCATCGCGACGGCCGCGCGCTCGCGAACCGGACGGTCACCGCCAGCCAGGACGGCCAGGAGCTGTTCGTCATGCTGGCGGCGTTCCAGGACTGGGGCAAGGGCCTCGAGCACGCCCACGAGGGCCCGCAGGTGCCCGATCCGGAGACGCTGCCCCGGATCGAGGAGAGCTTCGCCGGCTTCGAGGACAAGCTGGAGATGTTCATCAACGCCCCGCACCCGGTCGACATGCGCTACACCAACGATCCGGCGTGGATCCTCAAGGGCACCGGCGAGAAGCTCAACCACAACCGCGTGTGGATGCGCACCGACGGCGCGCTGCCCGACGATCCGCTGCTGCACGTGGCCGCGCTGGGCTACTCCTCCGACACCACCGTGCTCGATTCGATCATCACCACGCACGGATTGTCGTGGGGTCTGGACCGGATCCTGGCGGCCACGGTGAACCATTCGATCTGGTTCCATCGCCCGTTCCGCTTCGACGACTGGACCCTCTACGCCACCGAATCACCGGTCGCGGCCGGCTCGCGTGGCCTGGCGACCGGCCGATTCTATTCGCGCAGTGGGGAATTGCTCGCGACCACGGTCCAGGAAGGCGTCATCCGGCACTTCCCGGCCCGCTGAGCGAGCGCCTCAGCGGTGTTCGCGGTCGAGTTCGAGCTCGACATCGGTGCGCTGGTGGGCGCGCAGCACGAACGGGACGGCGTCGGTGGCCGCGCCGTACACCGCCAGCGCCAGGCCGTGCTCGAGGCCGGCGATATCGGTGTCGGTGAGGTCGGCCGGATCGCCGACCAGGCTTAGCGCGATCTCGGAGGTGGTCTCGGCGCCCGGTTCGGCGCCGGGATGCGCACCGCGCCAGTGTGATTCGAGTTCCTGATGAACGGGATCGGCCGCGTCGACGGGCAGGGTGAACCGCCAGGCGAACACGTCGCGGTCCTGGAGGTGGTCGTCGAGGACCGTCCGGACACTGGCGACGATGCGGTCGAGAATTTCCGGTGTCACATACACATGGAGCGAAACATCCGAAATGCGTTTCGGCATGTCTGAAGTTCCTGTCGTGTGTCGAACCAGCAAGGGGAACAGCATGTCCGCGCCGAAGTGTAATCCCTCGGGCCCTCCGGCGAACAGTCTTGCGTTCAGCGCCTGCGCTGGGCGGCCAGAAATGCCGAGAGCGGACGCGCGGGCGCCGGTTCGATGACCAGCCCGGGGCGCTCGTCGTTGCCGGTGAGTGTGGTTTGCTCGTGCGGCGCGAGCGCCTCCAACAGGGGGAAAAGCAGGTCGGCGATCTTGTCGCCGACCTCGAGGAAGGCCTCGGGGGACAGGCCGATCGGGTCGGCGATGTTCTCCCGGCCGACGTAGGCCAGATCGTTGCGGGCGCGGTCCAGTGCGGCAATGGATTTCGCGCCCGTGACCTTGGCGATGCGGTGCGCCTCGGCGAGGGCGAAAGTGCGCGGCGCGACGCCGAAGGCGAGCTCGGCCACCTGATCACGCAGCGATTCGGTCATCGCGAGTACCAGGTCGGCGCGGTCGACCATCTCGGGCTTGAGTTTGCGTGCCTTGAATCCGGTGGCGTCACCGCCGAGGCTGGCGATGGTCTCCGCGGCCAGCGGTTCCGGTGGGAAGCCGACCAGCGCGCGCGTCCCCGCGCTCTCCGCGGTCAGCCCGGGTAGGCCGTTGTCCGCCGCGAACGCCCGAGTGAGCCGCTCGGCGATCACCGATCGGCAGACGTTGGAGTTGCAGACGAACAACACGTGCATACCGATACCGTAATCGGGTCGATTGTCGTGTAGTGGGTCAGAATTACAACCATCACAGGCGCGGCGCTACTTATTCACCTCTCGGTTGAATCCTGTACATGAATGCGGTGCGAAATCCGTTGTGCGTGACCGTGATACCCGCGAGATATGAACCGGAAACCTGCGAGCGATATGTGTCGATCGTCACTCTTTTGCGGTGTAATAATTCGATTCGGTAATAACCGGCGGCGCTGAGGGTGCGGCGCCGTGCGCCCGGCCGCGAGTGGGAACATCCGGCCACGCACGGGCGCCTCGGGGGGCGGACGCGGCCCGCCGGCCGAGGTGCCACCGGCGCGTGCCGAGCTGGTGCGACGACGTGGCCGTTCACGCGGGTTCGACCGGCGGTTCGCTTCCCGGCGCGCCGAGGCGCTATAGTGACCGCGGTGCGCCGGGTTGGCGGAACTGGCAGACGCGACGGTCTCAAAAACCGTTGTCCGAAAGGACGTGTGGGTTCGAGTCCCACACTCGGCACCACGGCGGTAGCGCGGCATCGGCCGCGCTCCGCGGGGGAGTATCGGTCGCGGGGTGTGCGCGACGTCACCGCGCTCGCGTTCACCGGCGGTTTCGGACCGCTCACTGCATTCTGTGCGGAAGCGAAAGGTACTCTTTACATCACTCGGTCACCCACGACGGGTTCCCGGCCGGCTCGCCCGGTTGGTGCCGTCGTCTGTCGTGGTGTGATCGACAGGCATCGGAATCCAGAGGGGTCGAACCTATGAGCACGAATGCAGCGGGCGCCGGCGCTACGCGTGAGGCCGCGGCCAAGCGCGTCGTCGTCGCCGAGGACGAGGCCCTCATCCGGATGGACCTTGTGGAGATGCTCAAGGAAGAGGGCTACGAGGTTGTCGGTGAGGCGGGCGACGGTCAGCAGGCCGTCGAGCTGGCCGAGGAGATGCGCCCCGATCTGGTGATCATGGACGTGAAGATGCCGCGCCGCGACGGCATCGACGCCGCCGCCGAGATCGCGTCGAAACGTGTTGCGCCCGTGGTGATCCTGACCGCGTTCAGTCAGCGCGACCTGGTCGAGCGGGCTCGCGACGCCGGCGCGATGGCCTATCTGGTCAAGCCGTTCACCAAATCCGATCTGGTGCCCGCGATCGAACTCGCGGCGAGCCGTTTCCACGAAATCACCGCGCTGGAAACAGAAGTCGCGAATCTGTCGGACCGGTTGGAGACGCGCAAACTGGTCGAGCGGGCCAAGGGTGTGCTCATGCAGACCCAGGGCCTGTCGGAACCGCAGGCGTTCAAATGGATTCAGCGCACCGCGATGGATCGGCGCACGACCATGAAGGCGGTCGCCGAAGTCGTGCTGGAGAACCTCACCCCGCAGTGACGCCGGAACGCGCCGCTTCGGGTCCCGCGTCGAAAGCCGAAAAACTTTACGTAAGCGAAACAATAATGTGAACTACGACTGGACTCGAAGCGTCCGACATGATGCGAATGTGATGCGGATCTAACAAACCGGCGATATGTTCTGTCCGGGCTGAACGTGGTCGGCCCCCTCGGTGACCCCGGGGAGCACAGGACATAGAGGTGAGACGTGCTCAGTTCGACATGGCGCAGTCGTTCGACGCGAGGAGTTCTGGTAATCGGAGCTGCCGCGTCGTTGGTGTTGTCCGGATGCAGCGACAAGTCGTCCGACGGCGGCGGTGGCGGCAACACCGATCTCTCGATCCAGCCGGTAGTTCAGCTCGACACCCAGGGTAAGGCCGTCGCGCAGACCGACGCGGGCGCGGCCGCCGATCCCGCGGGTGACGGCAAGGCCAAGTGCGCGCCCCAGACCATCGCGATGGCGGGCCCGCTGACCGGCGGTAACGCCGCGCTCGGCATCAACATCATCAACGGCGTCAAGCTGGCGCTCGACCAGCACAACAAGGCCAACCCGGATTGTCAGGTGTCGGTCAAGCAGTTCGACACCGAGGGCAAGCCGCAGATCGCCAGCCAGGTGATCCCGACGATCGTCAGCGATCCCAGCATCGTCGCGCTGGTCGGCCCCACCTTCTCGGGTGAGACCAAGGCGACCGGCCAGATCCTCAGCGAGGCGGGCATGCCCACGCTGACCGCATCGGCCACCAACCCGACGCTGACCCAGAACGGCTGGAAGACCTTCTTCCGCGGCCTTGGCAACGACGACTCGCAGGGCCCGGCCGTCGCCAACTACCTGACCGGCGAGAAGGGCTACAAGAAGATCTGCGTCGTGCAGGACAACACCGACTACGGCGCCGGTCTGGCCAAGGCGTTCAACACCGCCGCAGGCCCGGCCGCCGACGCGTCCTGCGCGGTCAGCGTCAAGGAAGGTGACAAAGACTTCTCGGCCGCGGTGTCGAAGCTGTCCGCGGCCAAGCCCGACGCCATCTTCTACGCCGGTTACTACGCGGAGGCGGCACCGTTCGTGCAGCAGCTGCGGTCCGGCGGCGTGACCGCGACCTTCGTCTCCGCCGACGGCAGCAACGACCCCGAGTTCGTGCGCCAGGCCGGTAGCTCCTCGGAGAGCGCGCTGCTGTCGTGCCCGTGCAGCCCGGCGCCGGAGAAGTTCGCGACCGAGTACAAGGCGCTCAACGGCCAGGCGCCCGGCGTCTACTCCGTCGAGGGCTACGACCTGACCACGATCCTGCTCAAGGGCATCGACTCGGGCAAGGTCACCCGCGCCGAGCTCGTCGACTACGTCCGTAACTACAACGGCACCGGTGTCGCCCGCCAGTACCAGTGGAGCGGGACCGGCGAGCTGGCCAACATCCAGATCTGGATGTACGAGGTCAAGTAGTCCCCACGAGAGTGTGTAGCGGTGCGCGTGGCCATGCCACGCGCC
>NZ_JBHXAY010000090.1:0-29117 GCF_042728775.1 Nocardia sp. NPDC060259 | reverse complement strand
TGGGGCCCCGGGGGGGGCTGGCGGGGGTGACTATTTTTTCCGCCACAACAAACCCCCCTTGCCCCCAAACCCAAACGTCGCCGCATTCCGCCCACACATTTGGGGCCCGCCTAGGGGTGGGCGCGCCACTAAGGTGTGAGGGTGAGAATCGAGCTGACGTTCCTGTCCGGGGTAGCGCTGTCCGGCCGGGAGATCCAGGGGGCTCGTTCGCGGGCTCTGCTCGCACTGCTCGCCGGTGAGTTGCGGACCGGGGTCAGTGCCTCGGCGCTGGTGGCGGGGATCTGGCTCGATGCCATGCCGGAGAACCCGTCGAAGGCGCTTCAGGTGCTGGTGTCGCGGACCCGCTCGCAGTTGGGTGCCGAACTCATCGCGAGCACATCGAATGGGTATCGCCTGAATCTGGTTCCGGAGCAGGTTGATTCGGCCGCGCTGGAGATCCGGGCGGCGGCGGCACAGCGGCATGCCCGATCCGGAGACCACCTCGCCACCCTCGAACAGGCGGAGGCGGGGCTGGCGCTGTGGGACGGTTCGGTCGAGGAGTATCCCGATCTCGACGATCCGGTGACCGCGCTGCGTGCGAGCCGGGCACCCGCGTATCGGACCTTGCTGCGACTGCGGGCGCTGGCCTTGTCCCGCACCGGCAGGTACGCCGAGGCGGTCGAGCCGCTGATGGAAATCGCGGCGGGTGCGCCGCGCGATGAGGAAGTGCTGGCGGAGTTGCTGCGCGCGGAGGGTGAAACGGCCGGGTCCGCCACCGCGCTCATCCGCTACGACCGCTACCGCAGGGCACTACGCGACGAGATGGGCGCCGATCCCGGTGCGGCGCTGCGAGCAGTCCACCGGGAGCTGCTGCGATCGAGCGAACCCGTTGTGCGAGAAGGTATCCGGCACGATCCGAATCCTTTGCTCGGACGGTCGGACGACATCGCGACAGTGACCGCGCTGCTGCGCTCCGCGCGGGTGGTGTCGATCGTAGGTCCGGGCGGGCTGGGCAAGACTCGCCTGGCACATGCCATCGGCCAGGCGGCCGAGCAACGCACGATACATCTGATCGAGCTGGCCGCCATCGGCAACGACGATACGGTGGCCGCGACGGTGGCCGGCGCACTCGGTACCGGCGCCACCTCGCCGGCGGGCAGCGGGAAAGGTCTGGTCAGCGGAATCGCCGAAGCCCTGGGATCGGGACCCGCCCTGCTGATTCTCGACAACTGCGAACAGGTCCGCTCCGGCGTCGCCGAACTGGTGAGCGCTCTGGTGTCACTGACCGGCGAACTCCGCGTGCTCGTCACCAGCCGCGCACCGCTGGGTTTGAGCTCCGAGGCCGTGCACGCGTTGCCGGAACTGCCGTCCGGCACCGCCGCCGAACTCTTCGCCCAGCGCGCCCGTGCGGTGCGGCCGGACATCGACCTGCCCCCGGCGGAGGTGGCGGCGCTGTGCGCGCATCTGGACGGACTGCCCCTCGCTATCGAACTGGCAGCGGCCCGGGTGCGCGTGCTGACCGTCGCCGATGTGTCACGTCGGCTCATCGATCGGTTCACCCTGCTGCGGGGAGGATCTCGTGATGCACCGCTACGGCATCGGACCTTGCACGCGGTCGTCGACTGGAGCTGGAACCTGCTCGACAAACAGGGCCGGGCGGCCATGCGGATGCTGTCGGTCTTCCCGGGCGGGTTCACCGCCGAGGCGGGGAATCGGTTGTGCGGCGGCGAGCTCGACGACACCCTGGATCTGCTCGAACATCTGGTGGATCAGTCGCTGATCCAGGTTGTCGAGGCGGCGACCGGCACGCGTTTCCGCATGCTGGAGACCGTCCGGGAGTTCGCCGCTACCCGGCGGGCCGAGGCGGGCGAGGAGGACCGGGCGCGGACCGAATTCCTAGCGTGGGCCCGCGATTTCGGCATCAGTCGCAATGTGAGCGCGTTCACCGGCCTGGCCGATCCTGCCGGGCTGCGCGCCGAACAGGACAATCTGGCGCGGGCGCTCCGGATCGGGTTGGATCGGGCGGACGGGCCGACGGTGGCAGCCGTCTGGGCGACGCTGGGAGGCTGGTGGTACGCCGGGGCGCAATACTCGCGAATCGCGGAGTCGGCGCGCGAATGCGCCTGGGTGCTTTCGCATTTCCGGCCCGGCCCGGAGCTGGTGGAGGTCACCCGGACCGCCGCCGTCGTCTGTGTGCTCAGTGGTGCGACCCAGAGCGGATTCGAATTGAGATCCTTGGTGGTGTTGCGACGCCTACCACCCGCGCTGCCCGACACGCCGGTCCGGGCGATGGCGGCCATCGTCACGGCTGTACCCACGTTGTCGACCGACCCCGGCCCGCTCGATGAGCGGTGCGCGTCACCGTATCCCCTGCTCGCCGGAATCGCCTGGCTGGTCGCGAGTTTCCGTGCCGAACAATTCGGCGACCGGGATACCGCGCTCACCGCCACCGAGCGCGCGCTCACCGTCCTGGACGGGAGCGCGCAGCGCGCGAACAGCGTGTGGCTGCGGTACCAGGCGCACTGCCGGATCGGAAAACTCGCCTTGCTGTCCGAACGCGCCGAACAGGCCAGCACGCACTGCGAATACGCCCTCGGCTTGATCGAGGATGTCGGCCCCCGGCCCGACCGCAATGACCTCATGGTCGCGATGGCCATGGCCGCGCTGCAACTCGGCGACGTCGATACGGCGCAGCGGTGGCTGTCGCGGGTGCCCGATCCAGCCGACCCGTTCGCGCACCCGTACACCCTGGTGGCGAATGCCGAGATCCGATTGGCGTGTGGCGACATCGAGGATGGTCTGTGGCGCTGGCGGGAAATCGCCGGGCTGCTATCGCATCCCGCGAACCCGTTCTACCGGCCGGACCCGCGCGGGGTGCAGGTGTGGGCGCTGGAAAGCCTGTCCGCGATCGTGCTGGCCCACGCCTATCACAGCCGGTTGGATCTGGTCGACGAGCTGGCGGCGGACCTGCCCCGGCAGGTGATCGCGCTGCTGGAGCAACCAGCGGCGCAGCCGGGTGGATTCCTCGCGGAGTTGACGGCCTGTGGGGCCGGCCTGCTGGCGCTCGCCCAGGTGCAGATCTCTCGGGACCAACCGGCGGTCGGAGCCCGTATGGTCGCGCTGGCCGAGCGGCTCGACCCCCCGCGCCAGATCCATCCGACCATGTCCAGCAATCGAACTCGGGTGAGCGCCGAGAACGCCGATAAGGCGGCGTACGTCGAGGCTGTCTCGACGTACGCCGCCTTGGATGTGGCTGGTGTGCGAGCCGAAGCGCTCGACACGGTCCGGGATGGGTTAGGGCTCGCGGTTCAGTAGTTTGGTGGCGCCGAAGCTTGCGGCGGCGGTGATGGCCACACACCAGGCGACGGCGATCAGGCCGTTGTTCCCGATCTCGGTGCCCAGCATCAGGCCGCGCAGGGTTTCCATGACCGGGGTGAAAGGCTGGTGCTCGGCGATCCAGCCCAGCCAGGTCGGCATGGAGTCGGTGGGTACGAAACCGCTGCCGAAGAAGGGCAGGACCATCAGCAGCATGGGCAGATTGGACGCGGTTTCGACGCTGTCGCTGACCAGCCCCATCAGCACGGCGATCCAGGTGATCGCCATGGTCAGCAGCGCCAGTATGCCTGCGGCGCCCAGCCATTCGAGCGGTCCGGCGCTCGGCCGGAATCCGACCACGACCGCGGCGGCGATGACGACCGTGACACTGAGGAAGGTCTGCACCATGCTGCCGACCACATGTCCGGTCAACAGGGATGGCCGGAAGATGGACATGGTGCGGAACCGCGCCACAATGCCCTGTGTCATGTCTGCGCACACCGACACAGCAGTGGCCGTCGCCGCGCCCGAGACCGCCAGCAGCAGAATTCCCGGAGTCACATAGTTGACGTAATCGCCTCGCCCACCGGAGTTTCCGAGCCCGGCTCCGAGGGTGCCGCCGAAGACGTAGACGAACAAGAGGAGGAAGACGATCGGTCCGATGACGAGCGGCACCGTCATGGCGGGGTAGCGCACGATGTGCAGCAGGCTGCGCCGCACCATCATCATGGAATCGGTCAGGGCGTACTTCATCGTGGTGCTCATCGCACGGACTCCTTCGGCTGGCCGGTGAGGGCGAGGAAAACATCGTCGAGATCGGGGGTGTGGATGGACAATTCGGCGGCTTGGATGGCGGCTGCGGACAGCCGGTCGAGCAGGGTATGCAGGGTGTCGACGCCGCCATCGCTCGGAATCTGCAGCGTTAGTTCGTCGTCGTCGCGGGTGGTGGCGCCAAGCAGCAGCGCCGCCGCGGCGAGCGCCCGGGCGTCGGTGAAGCGCAGGTTCACGTGGCCACCCGGTACCAGGCGCTTGAGCTGCTCCGGAGTTCCCTGCGCGACCACCTTGCCGCCGTCGATCAAAGCGATCTGATCGGCCAGTTGGTCGGCCTCCTCCAGGTACTGCGTAGTCAGGAAGACAGTGGTGCCGCCGGCGACCAATTCCCGTACCAAGCGCCAGACCGCACGGCGGCTGCGCGGATCGAGTCCGGTGGTCGGTTCGTCCAGGAACAGCACCTGTGGATCGCCGACCAGGCCCATGGCGATATCCAGCCGTCGGCGCATACCACCGGAATAGGTGGACGCGGGCCTGCGGGCGGCATCCACCAGATCGAACTGCTCGATCAGACGGCTGACGCGTTCCTTGCGTTCGCGCCGCCCGAGGTGGTGCAGCACGGCCATCATGGCCAGGTTCTCCTCGCCGGTGAGCAAGTTGTCCACCGCCGCGAACTGACCGGTGACACCGATGGCGGCCCGGACCTCGTCGGGCTCGCGCCCGACATCGTGCCCCGCGACGCGCAGCTCGCCCGCGTCGGCGGCGATCATGGTGGACAGGGTCTGCACGGTGGTGGTCTTTCCGGCACCGTTCGGACCCAACAGGGCGAAGATGGTCCCGGCATCGACCCGCAGATCGATCCCCGCCAACACCTGGTGGTCGCCGTAGGACTTCCGCAGCCCGGTCGCCGTGATCGCCGGCGGGCGGTTGCTCGTCATGATTCCTCCTCGGATTCGCGACCGGCTCGGTCGCTGTCGAGAAGAAGATTGCGGTACCCCGACTTCACCACGGTTGCCTGACGGTTTCACCGGGTTGCGTACGTGAAACCGCGGGTGAATTCGTCGGCCGCCTCGGCCAGGGAGGCGACCGAGTCGTCGAGGTCGTCTGGGGGTAGTTCCAGCGCCCGGCGGACGCGGCGGCGGCCGGCGATGATGTGGTTGGCGTAGCAGAGAAAGCCCAGTTCGGTGTCGCGCTCGGCCATCTCGTCGTCGGACAGCCGTGAGGTGGCGATGTTGAACCAGGTCAACGCCTGCTGCAGCGTATTGTCGACAACCCGCCCGCGGCCATGGCCCTCGACCTGAACATGCCCGAACTGGACGGCGTCGCGGTGGTGACCGCGTTGCGCTCGCTGGGCAACGATGTGCCAATCTGTGTGCTCAGCGCTCGGTCGAAGGTCAACGACCGCATCGGCGCGCTCAGTCGAGAGAGAGGTTGCGCAGCTTTGCGCGCATGGGAGTACTCAGGTAATGGCAGAATCGGGTGACGCGAGCAAGGTCATGTCGTTTTACTCAGACCTGACTCTGCGATAGGCGCAGATGCCGCCGTCATCGCGACGGTTGGATTGGGTAAGTGGCAGTAGAACCCCAGGTGAGATGTCGCAGGTTCGTGCCCTGAGTCACCAACCTGCGACAAATCCCGGTGATCGGCCTGCCACGGCGGTTCAGTCACCACCGGACGTTGGACGAGGCGCCCTCTCGCGCCCCTGAGCGAGCGCCGGGAATCGGTCAGAGCGCCCGCTTCAGCCCGACGTGACTGTTGTCGTACCCGAGCCGCGCATAAAAGGCGTGAGCCCGCTCGCGGACCCGGTCTGTGGTGACCTGCGCGAGTGTCGCACCTCGGTGCCTGCCGTGGTCATGTGCCCACTCGAGCATCGCGGTTCCGATGCCGCGAGAGCGTTCCGAGGCAGCGACCCGGACTCCCTCGATCTGGAGGCGGGTGGCGCCGCCGCGGGACAGCCCCGGAATGATGGTGAGCTGCATGGTGCCGACGATCCGGTCGCCCTCGTCCCGGACCACGGCCAGATAGTGCGACGGGTCCCTGGTGACGGCATCGTATGCCTCCTCGTAGCGGGCGATTTCGAAACCTTCGCGGGTACGGCCGATCTCGTCGTCGGAGAGCAGCGCGACCAGCGTTGGCACGTCGGTACGCCCCGCCCGCTGCACACGATAGATCCGGTCGCCGAGTCGGAGCCGACCACCGACCGAAGCCCGTGCCCGTGACTGCAGTCGGGCGATCAGCGTGTCCAGCCAGGCGCCGACGTGCCGCCGGGCTTCGGGAGTGTCCGGATACCGGCAGCGCAGGTGCAGCCCCGCCTCGTCGAGGATGAACCAGAGCATCACGCCGTCGGTCCGAATCGTCGCGCCGACGTACTGCGCCTCCAATCCGGTCGCGTCGACTCGCACCGGCAGCCGACGCAGGTCCAGCCACGAAATCGCGAACATCCCCGGCGCCTCGGGCATCCCGCCCCACGGACGCAGGATGTCCTCCAGTGGCCAGGACCCCATCCGGACGGCCTCCTTCACCGCCTCCGCGCTGGCACGGGGATCGGAGTCGGCCGACTCGAGCACCGAGTTGGTGATGAACCACCCCACCGAGTCGTGCCAGGTGGTGTCGTACCGACTGTGCACCGGAAATACGGCCCGCAGTGCGGTGCCGGCCAACTCGTAGGTCACCTCGGTCATCGCCCCCACCACCAGCGCCAAGGTCGAGACGCCGTCGTCGCGGGCCTGCGCCGAGAACGCGGCGCTGTCGTCGACGTCGAGGACATCGCGCACCTCCACGCGCTCCTCCTGCAACGTCGCCTCACCCAGCGGCAGCGGGAACCGTGGCATCACATCGCCGCTGCCCGCCAGCACCTCTGCCCAGCGGCGGTGCACCTCGTCGGGTGCCGGCGGGCGATCCCGCAGCGCGCGGGTGTGCTCCGCGAAGGCGGGTGCGGGCGGCAACGACGGTGCACGACCGCTCTGCACCGCGGCCAGCGCGGTGAGCAGGTCGCGCGCGATCACCAGCATCGACCACATGTCGACGTGCGCGTGGTCGGCGGCGACCACCACGGTCGGCCCTACCGCGGTCTCGAGCACGCAGAGCCGGTACGACGGGCGACCGTACGGTGTACAAGCACGGTCGAGCACGGCGCGGAGCGCATCGTTGACCGCCTGCCCCGGAGCGATCACATGCTCGACCCAGCCGCCGGGGCGGATATCGACCTCGTGCAGCCGAGGCTCGCCGTCCTCGCCCGGCACGAAGACCGACCGCAGCGTGCCGTGCCGCTCGATCACCGCCAGCCAGGCGGTCGCGAGCTCGTCGGGCGGTACCGGCGCAGAGAGCCTGAAGGACAACGCCATCCAGGATCCCGCTCGGTCGCCGGCGCCGACGTGGCGTCGTTGGTCGAAGGACACGGGAAGTGACCGGCCCACGCGACCCGCAGTGACGTCGAAGCCCAGCAGGCGGCCGAACGGCAGGCGCAAGTGCGCGACGTTGGTCAGCCGCATGACTGTATCCTAGGCTTCCTCCCGAGCGATCGCCGTCTCACCAGCACCCTTGGAGCCGCCGTGCCGACCTTCCGTGTTCCCGGCGCCGACCTCGACGTGGAACTGAGCGACGAGGGCGGCCACCCAGTCGTCCAACTCCACGGCCTCACCTCCAGCCGCCACCGCGACCGTCTGATGGACCTCGATCTCGGCCGCGGACTCAGCGGAACCCGACTGCTGCGGTACGACGCGCGCGGCCACGGCCACTCGACGGGCCGTACCGTCCCCGAGGACTATCGGTGGCCGGTTCTGGCCGATGACCTGCTGAACCTGCTCGACCACTGGTTCCCCGGTGAACAGGTGCACGGTGTCGGTCCTTCGATGGGCACCGGGACACTGCTGCATGCCGCTGTCCGCGATCCTGGCCGATTCGCCGGCCTCACCCTGCTGGTACCCGCGACCGCCTGGCGCACCCGCGCCGCGAAGGCCGAGATCTACCGGAAGAATGCCCGCTTGATCGAGGAGCAGGGACTCGACGCCTTCCTCGGTGCCGATCTCACCGTGCCTCGTCCGCCGGCCACCGTCGGAACGCCGGAAACCGTGCCGGATGTCGCCGAGCACCTACTGCCCTCACTGTTCCGCGGGGCAGCGATGAGCGACCTGCCAGCCCCCGAGGCGATCGCCGCGATCGAGGTGCCGACCACGGTGTTGGCCTGGATCGACGACCTCGCCCATCCGGTGTCGACCGCCGAGGCGCTGGTGGACCTGCTGCCGACGGCCACACTGGAGGTGGCGCACACACCGGCCGATCTCGCACGCTGGCCGAGCATCCTGTGCGAGGACGTAGCACGACACGCGTAGGCACGACGCCCTAGCGATTCGTTCTAGGGCCAACCGCCCGATACGATCGCCGTGCCCCACAGCTCGCCATCGGCCGGTCCGACTGGGGTCCGAGCGCCCAAATGTACGCTCTGGCTACACGGAACTGATCGAATCGGTCCCAGGACGGGTGCATAACAGCCGAGCGCCAGCCGGATCTCGTGTGGCGCAGCGCCAGCTGCACAAGGTGTGCGGGCCGTGTGGGTGTGTGCGCTTCGCCGACAAATGCGACGAATTCATGGTGCGTGCCGGCTACCCGGACCACCGCCGCAGATCTGCTCTGCACCGCGAATGATGCTTCTGGGCAGACGTTGTCAACCGAAGCCGGTAGCGTGTGCGCTGCGCGGACGTCGAGCCACCGGCCGTAGCCGGAGCGGCGCGAAACCAGACATGGCACGTTGCAGTGCGAAGGCCGAAAACCGCCCGTACCGGGCGGACCGGCATCATCAGATCGAGTAAGAATCTGCGATGACCAGGCGAAACGGTGGCAGGACCCGGAACTTCGGCCAGGAATTCTTGGCTAATCTACTGGTAGTTCTGCTCCCCCATCTGGACTCGAACCAGAAAACTGCCGGTGTCGAGCCGCGGTGCTGGTCACACGAGAACGTTGGCGGGGACACGAGGTTGTGAGGTCGAGTAGGAAACGCACTCCATGTCCCTGCAACCTGGAGGTCAGCGCTGCCGGACAGGTGCCGGCTATACCGAGACACCGGGCCGCAGCCGACATCCACTATTGCAGCGCAACGTATTTGGTTTCGAGGTATTCGTCGATGCCTTCGCTGCCGGCTTCCCGACCGAGGCCGGATTGTTTGATTCCGCCGAACGGGGCCGCGACGTCGGAGATGATCCCGCGGTTCACTCCGACCATCCCGGCTTCGAGTGCATCCGATACCCGCAGTGCGCGGTGCAGGTCACGGGTGTAGATGTAGGCGGCCAACCCGTATTCGGTGTGGTTGGCGGCGTAGACGGCCTGATCTTCGTCGTCGAAGCCGGCGATCGCGGCCACCGGGCCGAATACCTCCTCACGCAGAATGCGCGCATCGGCGCTGATGTCGGTCAGCACGGTCGGGGCGTAGAAGTAGCCGTCGCCGTCAGTGTAGGTGCCGCCGGTGGTGACTACCGCGCCCTTGGTGACGGCGTCGATCACCAGTTCGTCGACGGCACGTCGCTGCTTGTCGGTGATCAACGGGCCGACCTGTACGCCGTCGAGGTGGCCCGGGCCGATGGTGAGCCCGCGCATGCGTTCGGTGAGCCGAGCGGTGAATTCGGCGCGGACCGCGTTGTCGACATGGAAGCGATTCGCGGCGGTACATGCCTGGCCGGTGTTGCGCATCTTGGCGGCCATGGCCCCTTCGATCGCGGCATCGAGATCGGCGTCGGCGAACACGACAAACGGTGCGTTGCCGCCTAGCTCCATAGAGGTTCGCAACACCGAGATGGCTGCGCGTGCGAGCAGGCGCTTTCCCACCGCGGTGGATCCGGTGAAGGTGAGCTTGCGCAGCCGCGGGTCGGTCAGCATCGGGTCGGTCAGTTGCGCTGATCGCGAGGTCGGCAGGATCGACAGGACGCCGGGCGGCAGGCCGGCCTCGGCGAGAATCTGGCCGAGCAGCAGCATGGTCAGTGGCGTTTCGGAGGCGGGCTTGACCACCATCGTGCAGCCGGCGGCGAGTGCGGGGCCGATCTTGCGGGTGCCCATAGCCAGGGGGAAATTCCACGGCGTGATCGCCAAGGTCGGGCCGACGGGCTGTTTGGTCACCAGGATCCGGCCGTTCCCGGATGGGGAGGGCGTGTAGCGGCCGTTGATCCGCACGGCTTCCTCGGCGAACCAGCGCAGGAACTCAGCACCGTAGCCGACCTCGGCATGGCTGTCGGGTAGTGGCTTGCCCATTTCCAGGGTCATCAGCAGCGCGAAGTCGTGTCGGCGAGCTGTCACCAGTTCCCATGCCCGGTGCAGGATTTCCGCGCGGCGGCGTGGCGGCGTCGCCGCCCACGCCGGTTGCGCTGCGGTTGCGATGGTCAGGGCCTGTGCGCCGTCGGCTGGGTCGGCATCGGCCACCTCGGCCAGGACCTTTCCGGTGGCGGGGTTGTGGACGGGGAACGTCGACCCGGTGGCCGCTCGGACTTGGTGCCCGCCGATCCACAGGTCGGTCGGCAGCGTGGACAGCAGGGCGTCGAAGTCGGTCATCGGCGGCCTGCCGCTGCGTGCAGGACATCGCCGAGCACGGTGACGGCCTCGTCGAGCAGGTGGTCGCTGATCACCAGCGGTGGCAGCAACCGGATCACGTTGGAGTGGGTGCCGCAGGTCAGCAACACCACTCCTTGGGTGAGGGCTTCGGCGGCGATCCACTTGGTGAGTTCGGGGTCTGGATCGGTGCTGCCGGGGTGGACGATCTCGATGGCCAGCATCGCGCCGCGGCCGCGAACGTCGCCGATCACACCGGTCCGGTCGGCCAATTCCTGCAACCGGGGTTTGATCGCGTGCTCGATGGCCCGTGCCCGGGCAGGCAGGTCGAGATCGCGCATCGTGTGCAGGGTGGCCAGCGCTGCCGCGCAGGACACCGGGTTGCCGCCGTAGGTGCCGCCGAGCCCACCCGGGTGTACCGCATCGAGCAGTTCGGCGCGGCCGGTGATCGCGGCCAGGGGCATGCCGCCGGCGATGCCCTTGGCCATGGTGATGATGTCGGGCTCGATCTGCTCGTGTTCACTGGCGAACCAGGCGCCGGTGCGTGCGAAACCGGTCTGCACCTCATCGGCGATGAACACCACACCGTGCTGTTTGGCCCAATCCGCCAGCGCGGGAAGAAAACCCGGGGCCGGAGTGATGAACCCGCCTTCGCCCTGGATCGGTTCGATAATGATCGCGGCCAGCGATTCGGCGCCGATCTGCTTGTCGATCTGCTCGATGGCGCGGCGGGCAGCGAGGTCGCCGGACAGCCTGTCGCGGTAAGGATACGAGGCAGGCATCCGGTAGACCTCGGGCGCGAACGGCCCGAACTGGGCCTTGTAGGGCATCGACTTCGCGGTCAGCGCCATGGTCAGGTTGGTACGGCCGTGATAGGCGTGATCGAAGGCGACCACCGCGGTCTTGCCGGTGGCCAGGCGCGCGACCTTGACAGCATTTTCCACGGCTTCGGCGCCGGAGTTGAACAGGACCGTGCGCTTGTCGTGTGCGCCCGGGGTCAAGGCCGCGAGCTGTTCAGCGACCTCGATGTACCCCTCGTACGGGGTGACCATGAAGCAGGTGTGGGTGAAGCGGCGGGCTTGCTCGGCCACCGCGGCGGCCACCTCCGGGTTGGCCGCGCCGACGGTGGTCACCGCGATCCCGGAGCCGAGATCGATGAAGGAGTTGCCGTCGACGTCGACGATCACCCCTCCATCGGCGTCGGCGGCATACACCGGCACCGCGGAGCCGACGCCGGCCGCGACGGCCCGGCCGCGCCGCTTTGCCAGTGCGGCGGAACGTGGCCCAGGCAGCGCGGTGACGATAGAGCGCTGTTGCGCGAGACGATAGGCGATGTCGATCATCGGAAATCTCCCAAGTGATGGTTCGGTGGGTGCCGAATACTCGTAATTTGCTCCACACCACTGTGATTCGAGTGATTCGTGGAGATTGCCCCGCCCGGGCTGCGCAGCACACCACCCGGAGCAGGACTGTTCGGGTCAGTCGTGGGTGCTCATCACGTGCTTGATCCGGGTGTATTCCTCGACGCTGTAGGCGGAGAGGTCTTTGCCATATCCGGAGTATTTGAATCCGCCGTGGGGCATCTCGGCGACCAGCGGGATGTGGCAGTTCACCCATACCGCGCCGAAATCCAATGCCAGGGTCAGCCGTTCGACGGTGCCGTGGTCGCGGGTCCACACGCTCGCCGCCAGGCCGTAGTGCACGTCGTTGGCGTAGTCGATGGCCTGGGCTTCGTCGGTGAAGGCCTGCACGGTCAGCACCGGCCCGAAGGTCTCCTGCTGCACGATCTCGTCGTGCTGACCGACACCGGTGATGATGGTGGGCTCGAGGAGGTAGCCCAGGTTGCCCACCCGTCGGCCACCGCAGACGATCCGGGCGTGCGATGGAAGGGCCTCGAGTTTGTCGGTGACCGCGGTGAAGTGGTCGATGTTGTTCAACGGGCCGTAGAAGGCATTCGGGTCCTCGGGCAGTCCGGGGCGCAGGGTCTCCGCCCTTTTTGCCAGCGCCTCGACGAGCTGGTCGTGGACGGAGTGGTGGACCAGGACCCGGGCTGCGGCGGTGCAGTCCTGTCCTGCGTTGAAGAAGGCCGCCTCGGCGATACCACCGGCTGCCTTGTCGATGTCGGCGTCGGCGAACACCACCGCCGGTGCGTTGCCGCCGAGTTCGAGGTGTACGCGTGTGACCTGCTCTGCCGCCGCGGCCGCGACAGCGATCCCGGCCCGCACCGATCCGGTGATCGAGACCAGCCCGAGCGCGGGACGCGATACCAGCGCCGCGCCGGTGCCGCTGTCACCGAGCACCACGTTGAACACCCCGTCGGGCAGGATCCCTTTGCTGATCCGCGCCAGGACAAGAGTGCTTTCGGGTGTCGTGTCACTGGGCTTGAGTACCACGGTGTTACCAGCGGCCAGGGCTGGTCCGATCTTCCAGATCGCCATCATGAACGGGTAGTTCCACGGCGTCACCTGCCCGACGACCCCGATCGGTTCGCGCCGCACGTAGGAGGTGAATCCGTCCATGTATTCCCCGGCGGCTTTGCCCTCGAGCAATCTGGCCGCTCCGGCGAAGAAGCGCAGCTGGTCGGCAGCCACCGCCACCTCCTCGCCGGCGATGACCGCCCGCGGCTGACCGGTGTTGCGGCACTGCGCGTCGACGATCTCGTCGCTGTGTGCCTCGATCGCGTCGGCCAGTTTCAGCAGTGCCGTCTGCCGGAAGGCCGGGGTGGTCTTGCCCCAGGTGCGAAATGCTCGTGACGCGGCGGCGACCGCCACCTCGACATCGTCCCGAGTCGAGATCGGTGCCCGACCCACCACGTGCTCGTCAACCGGATTGATCAGGTCCAGAGCCTCGGTGGACAACGAGGGCACGAACTGGCCATCGATATAGTTGCGCAACAGCGCGATCGACATGATTTCCCTCTCAGCGTTGTGCGGTGGCGACTGGTGCGGCAGGCGATGTCACCGGGATCTGCGACAGTGCCCGGCCGGCGTGTTCGGCTGCTCGCTGGCCCGCGCTTACCGCGCCGTCGATGTAGCCCTGGTTGACGGTGGCGGTCTCGGTGCCTGCCCAGTGGATGCGCCCGACCGGTCGGCGGTCGGCGTCGGTGTACTGGGTGATCACGCCGGGCGGGCGGGAGCTGACGCACCCGCTGATCCACGGTTCGTGCGTCCAGTCCTTCTCCAGATAGGCCCGCGGGTGTGCGGCCTCGGGCCCGAACAAGGTCTGCAGGTCGGCCAGGAACATCGCGCGGCGCACCTCGGGGTTGTCGAGGATGTCATCGCTCCAGTGCAGGCCGTACCCGGATCCGGCGGTGCCGAGGAAGGTGAGCAGGATCCCGACGCTGCCGTCGGGCGGGGAGTTGTCGACGACGTAGTTGGCGACCCGCAGGTCGGTGATGGCCTGGCCGTTGAATCCGTTGTCGCGCCAGAACGGTCGGTCATAGATCGCGAACAGTTTGCTCTCGGTGCCGTTGCACCAGCGGCGCTGCAGCATGGCCCGGCGGGTCGGCAGGTCCGGCGCGAACCGGATGCGGTTGGCGTCGGAGGGGGCCATCGCGACGATCACCTGGTCGGCGCGAACATCGGCACGGGCAGAGGACACCAGTACCCCGGTGTCGTCCTGGGCGATCTGCGAGACCGGCGAGTCGAGCACGACCCTTCCGGGCAGGGCTTCGGCCATGCGCAGCGAGATCAGCTGGGTGCCGCCCACCACCCGGGATTCCTGCGCGCCACCGGTGATGTTGACCAGGTGCTCGATCCCGCCACAGCCGGCGATGCGGGCCAGCTGCACCAGCAGCGACGTGCTGTGCAGGTCTTCGCCGTCGGTGACGGTGAAGGCCAGCTTGAACAGCAGCCGAACTTCCTTGGTGAAGGAGTTCGCGTCGATCCACTGTCCGAAGGTGATGCTGTCCCAGTGGCGGGCCTCGGGTGCGTTCCAGGGCGCGTCGAGCGGGACCGTTTTCGCCATCCGCTCCAGACGCAGCTGCATCTGGGCGTAGTCGGCCAGGACCATCGGGTTCAACGGCGGGATCGTGCCCTTGTACAGCTTCTTCTTGCCTTTACGCAGATAGATCGACTTGCCCTCGACGTAGGTCTTGAACGTGTCGAGGCCGAGTTCGTCCAGCAGCGCCAGCACGTGGTCCTGGCCGGGTCCGACCCACTGCCCGCCGCCCTCGGTGATCACGCCGGGAGCGACATCGAGGTTGACGGTACGTCCGCCGACCCGGTCGCTTGCTTCCAGCACAACGACAGAATGTCCGGCTTGGTTGAGTCGGCGGGCTGCGGTGAGTCCCGACACTCCGGCACCGACGACGACGACGTCGGCAGTAAGTTGCTCGCTCATGGGGTGAGTCCTCCTGTGCTATCGGTGAGTGGGAAACGTCGGCTCCTGGTCCTGATCTCCTCTGCGCCGCTGCCCGGGGGCCGCGGCGCGACGAGCCCGGGGCCGGCTATCGCGACTGGGCCGGTGGTTGGCACCTGTCGCCGGCTTTCATGATCGGGTTCGTCCCTGGCGCTTCTTCGCAGTGGATCGTCGACGGTGCTGTGCCGTATCCGGATTCGGGGTGTGCTTGTCGATGTGGGCGGCCACGCGTTCGACGATCAGGTCTGCCAGCGAGTCCGGAATGTGGTGGCCCATTCCGGCGATGACTATGTGGCGGGAGTTGGGGATGGCGGCCGCGGTGGCCTCACCCCCCGAGGGGTCGACGAGGGGGTCGCGTTCGCCGTTGATGACGAGCGTGGGCACGTTGATCGTGCGCAGCTCGGCGGTGCGGTCGCCGGAGGCCTGGATGGCTTGTAGCTGGCGTTGCATCCCCGCAGGGCCGTCGCCGGCGGTTCTATCCCACTGGGTGGCTGCGTGCTCGGCCTCGGCGAGCACATCGATGGGATACCCCGAGCCCGCCAGATTGGCGCTCAGCCGCAGGTGCGCTTTGACCGCCTGCGGTTTCGTCCGCGGCGTCTGGGTGGCGAGGATGAAGGTCGTCTTCAACGACGCACGCCCGACCCCGGGGTTGCCCGTTGTCGAGTAGATCGAGGTCAATGATGCGGCGCGCGTCGGGAATTCGGCGGCGATCGTCTGCGCGATCATGCCGCCCATCGATCGCCCGACCAAATGAGCAGGACCGACGCCGAGGTGCTCAATCAGGTACGCGCAGTCGGTTGCGCAGTCGGCGAGGGTGTAGGCATCCGAGCGTGGGCGTGCCGATGCCAGGCGCAGGACGCCCGGGGCGGGAGTGGAGACGAAGGTCGACCGCCCACTGTCCCGGTTGTCCATCCGGACGACGAGGAAACCGCGCGACACGAGTGCAGTCACGAACCGCTGGGACCACATGGTCAGGTCTTCACCGAGACCACCGATCAGCAGGACCGCGGGCTGCCCGAGCTGACCGTCGACGCGATAGCAGACACGGATGCCGCTGGGCAGACGGGTGAACTGATCCGGGCTCCGCACGGACAGCTCAGACATTGCCGGATTCCTGTGCCGCTCCGGTCAGTTCGCCGACGGTGGATGTGTCGCCGCTGAAGGGCCGGTCGGTGCTGGCACTGAGGTGCAGGCTCTCGTCGAACAGCGCGCCCCGAAGCAGTTTGGCGTCTTCCGGGTAGGACAGCCCCATCCGCCAGGGCAGTTCAGTTCCTTGCCGAGGCACGGTGTGCTGCGAACGCAACACATACCCGGCGCTGATGTCGAGCACCGGCCTGGTCTGCATTCCGGGCTCGGCCACCGCGACCGCGGTGTCGTAGCCGAAGCTGTCCATGTGCGCGAGCAGGTCGCAGAAGTAGCGGCACATCAGGCTGATCTTCAGCGTCCACGACGAGGTCGTGTACCCGACCGCGATCGCCCAGTTGGGGACACCGGAGAGGAGCATGCCGCGATAGGCGATCGATTCGGCGAGGTTGACCGGGTTCCCGTCGACCCGCAGGTCCATGCCGCCGAGCAACTGCAGGTTCAGGCCGGTGGCCGTGACGATGACGTCGGCCGCCAGCTCGCGACCGGATTCGAGCAGGATGCCGGTCTCGGTGAACCGAACGATCTTGTCGGTGACCACCGAGGCGTCGCCGTAGCGGATCGATTCGAAGAAGTCGCCGTCGGGTGCCAGGCACAGCCGCTGATCCCACGGATCGTAAGGAGGGTTGAAATGGGTGTCGACGTCGAAACCCTGCGGTAGCAGGCCCTTGTTGACGTGGCGGATCAGCGCGCGGCCGGCCCGCGGGAACATGCGCAGGCCCTTCACAACCGCGCGATCGAGCCAGATGTTCTTGAACCGGGTCAACGCGTACCCACGCTGCTCTCCGAACAACTTGGTCAATGTCAGCGCGAGCGAGTCCACCCGCGGCAGCGACATCACGTAGGTCGGGGTGCGCTGCAGCATCGTCACGTGCTCGGCTGCGCCCGGGCCCGAGGCCATCGACGGCACGAGCGTGATTGCGGTGGCGCCGCTGCCGATCACCACCACCTTCTTGCCGACGTAGTCGTAGCCCTCCGGCCAGTGCTGCGGATGAATGATGTCGCCGGCGAAATCGTCGCGTCCCTCGAAATGCGGGGTGAAGCCCTCCTCGTAGCGGTAGTACCCGGTCGCTGCGAAGACCCAGTTCGCCTTGATCTGATGGTGGGTGGCCGACTCACCGCCGTTGTCGATCTGTACCTGCAAGGTCCAGGCCGCTTCGGCGGTGGACCAGTCCGCCGAGATCACCCGGTGCCGGAAGCGGATCAACGTGTCGAGCCCGTTTTCCTGCACGGTCTCGTGCAGATAGTCGCGGATAAGCGGGGCGTCGGCGATCGCGGCCCGGTCCTTCCACGGTTTGAATTCGTAGCCGAAGGTGTGCAGGTCCGAATCCGATCGAATGCCGGGGTAGCGGAACAGATCCCATGTGCCACCGATATTGTCGCGGCTTTCCAGCACGACGACGCGTTTGTTCGGGAACGCTTTCGTGACGTAGCGCGCGGCGCCGATTCCCGAGATTCCGGCACCGATGATCACGATGTCGAACTCTTCGTTGACGATCGTCGACGTGTTCATCACATTCACCCCATTTTCCGTTGGTTAGGCGTTGACCCACCCTCCCGCTGGAGACAGGTCGCCAACCACAGCGCCGTGCCCCCAGCTGGGACCTGGACAGGTGCACAGTGCACACCGGCCGGTGCGGGCGAATTCGGGCTCGCCGGAGAAAAGTGGGTGATGAGCCGTCGACGTCCAGTTCATGAAATCGGCTCAGTTGCCTCCCGTGCGGCGGCGGTGCAGTGTGTCGCACCGGCGACGGATGAGGGTGCACGGCGGCGTGGCCGACGGCACAACCGACGCGCCAGGCTGGGCGCATGTCAGAATTTCACGAGTTCAGCGCATCGCGGCTGATGCCGGTGCCGGTGGCGGCAGTGTGGGAGTTCACCGAAGATCCGCGCCACAACGCCCAATGGTGCAACAACGTTCGCGAGGTGACCCAAGTCGACCGTCCGTTCGGAATCGGGCGCAGTTTCGAAGAGATCAGTGTCGTGGCTGGGCCGTTGACATCGGTCACCACCTGGACCCTGCGCACTGTCGTTGCGCAACGCGAACGCACCTTCACCGGGAAAGGGTTTCCCGGTGTCGGCGAGATCCGGCCGTTCGTGCGGATGGAACCGGTGACCGACGCCGCGGGCGCCGAACTCGCCTACGTCACCTACGGGTCATCGATCGAGCTTTCCTATGGCCGGTTCATTCCGGTCGTGACACGGCTGCTGCGGCGAATGCTCGCTACCGAATTCACGACCTCACTGGCCAACCTCGAAAAGCTCGCCGGCCGTCACGCTGCTCGCAACGCCGATCGTTTCTAGCTCCGGCAACCCGGTCAACGGTCGTCGCGCAACTGCAGATACATCAGCGCGGCGACCACGCTGGTCGCGTTGTCGACCAGCGGTCGCGGCAACAGCCGGTCGACGCGGGTCAGCCGGCGCTCGATGGTGTTGCGGTGGGTGAACAGGCGCTCGGCGGTGCTGGTGGCGTTGAACCGTTCCTGCACGTAGGTCAGCGCCGTTTCCCGCAAGAGGGTGTCGGCGGTCGCGAATTCGCCGAGGGTGTCGGCGACGAACTGTTCGGCTTGGACCATATCGGCGGACAGGGCCGCGACGAGCTGGATGTCCTCGTAGCGAACGATCTGGCGGGCCGAGCCCAACCGTGCCAGGACCCGCTGCGCCGTGGCCGCGTCCAGGTGGGTGCGGCGGAAGCCCTCGATGTCGCGTCCGGGGCGGCCCAATGCCACCCGCACGCCGGACGATCCCGCCAGCTCCTGCCGCAACACCGATATCGGCGGGACCTGATCGGTAGGCAGCCACAACCACAGTGCGTTGGTGCTCGCCACCAGCGTCAACCGCCGACCGGCTCCGCAGGCCCGCATCACCTGCTCGGCTGCCGTTTCGATGGCCTCGGAGCGTTCGGTGGAATCCACCCAGACGATGGCTGCCACATGGTTACCGGTGAGGGCGTAGCCGAGGCGGGCCTCGGCGCGCGCACGGCTGATCGGTGCGCCTTCGAGCAACAGCTGGGCGGTCGAGTGCCGTTCTGCGTGGGCGCTGCGGGCCAGGTCGGTACGTTCGGCTTCGACATAGGCGGACAGCGCGGCCATCGAATCGTCGACGAAGGTGATGATCGAACAGCCCGACACCCGCAGGGTCTCGCGGAGCAGTTCGTGGTCGCTCGTCGCACCGAAACACTCGTCGGTCCACCGTTGCCACGCAACCCGCTGGCCGGCCCGCCACGATCCCAGATCGCTGGTGTCCAGCCCTCGCCGCACGAGGTCGCGGGCGAAACCCAGAGTCTCGGGATCTTCGCACGGCGGAACGCGCCGGCCAGGGTTCTGGATGGTCGCGGTGAGCCAGTGGATGAGATACGCCTTGTGCATCCGCCGGTCGCCGGCAGCGAGTACCGGATCCTCCACGATGAACGGGTACTGGGTGCCGAGCTGAGAGGCGGAGAACACTTCGTCGACAAGCGCCTCGGTGGTGGGCAGGATCCGTTCGGCAACGCCACGCATCAACACGCACGCCCGTTCGCTCGGCACCGGCCACAGTTCCTCCATAGGGGCACTGTTCACCATCGCTGCCTCGATTGCACCCGACTCTCCGAGAACGGCCACGATGCCCGCGCCGCTACGAAGGGCGGCACGCTCTTGCCGTCCGCGGTGGTGAGCGCCGCACACTCCACTCCCATCGGTGCACAGGGCGGTCGCTGCAACTCCTCAGTCCTCGACGGCGTCCCGGTCGGGCAGCAGTAGCTGGCGTAGGGCATGGCCGGCGGACAGGTCGGCCAGGGCGTCGGCAGCTTCCGACAGCGGCCGGCGGGCGGAGATCATCGATGCCAGATCGAGGCGTCCGGCCATGACCTCATCCACCAGTTCCGGGATGTCGCGGTGCGGGATGGACGAGCCGTAGTTGCAGCCGAGGATGCGTTGGTCGGCTTCGGCGAGTGCGAGCGGATCGAAGGTCGCGTGTTCTCCCTGCGCCGGGAGGCCCACGATCACCGCCGCGCCGCCGAGCCCGAGTGCGGCGATGGCCTGCTCGGTGGTCCGTATTTTGCCGATGGCGTCGAACACATAGTCGTAGCCGTCAGGTACGACCGAACGAAGCGCGGCAACCACATCGGGCACAGCGGCGGCATCGACGATGTCGGTTGCCCCCAGAGTCATGGCCAGTTCGAGTTTCTCGGCCACGATGTCGACCGCGACGATCCGGGTGGCGCCTTCCAGCCTCGCGCCCTGGATGCACGCCAGACCGACTCCGCCGCAGCCGATCACGGCCACGGTGGACTCCGGTCGGACCGCCGCGGTGTTACGTACCGCGCCGACACCGGTCGCGATGGCACAGCCGATGATCGCGACATCCTCGAGCGGAGCATCATCGCGAACCTTGATGGCGCCCGAAACCGGGACGACGACTTCCTCGGCGAACGACGACACTCCGAGATAGTGGTGGATGCGGCCCTCCGCGTCCGACAGCCGGGTCGTGCCGTCGTAGAGCACCCCGCCGGGCGCGACGATGGCGGCCACCAGTGAGCATTGCGCCGGTCGCCCGGCGCGACAGGTTCGGCAGTGCCCACAACCGGGCACCCAGGACAGGACGACGTGGTCGCCGATCTCGAGCTCGTCGACACCTTCTCCGACCCCGGTGACGATCCCTGATCCCTCGTGCCCCAGGACCAGCGGTCGGGGCACCTGCCACGCGCCGGCGGTGACGTGCAGGTCGGAGTGACAGACCCCGGCAGCGACGATCCGTACCTGTACTTCGCCGGGTCCCGGGGGTGCGAGGTCGACGTCCCTGAGCGCGATCTTGCCGTCGTCGTCGAGGACGACGGCGCGGATCGACGTAGGCCGCGAACTCGCGATGTCGTGAGTAGGCATGTGAGGTTTCCTGATTCGTGTCACTGAACAGTGGTGCGCGGCCGTGGTGGACCGTCGTGTACGACTTGTCAGAGGCCGAGGTGATGAGCGATCTCGTGGGCATCGGATGTCCACAGGCCCGGTGATCCCACGGGGTACTGCGAGCGGAATCCGAGTAGTTTCTGCACCCGCGCGGGCAGGTCGCGGATCGTGTCTCGGTCGATCAGCAGCGCGTGTGCCTCCTCCGGAGTCAGAAACGATGCTTGGACGGCGATGCTTACTGCCCGTCGGCTGTGATCATGGGTCCGATTGGCGCCGCCACCGTGCAGGACTTTGCCGGAGAAATACAAGGCGTCACCGGCGCTCATTTCGGCGGCAACGGTTTCCCCTGGATCTCCGCGGACACCGAAGTCGTCGGCCAGATGAGTCCCCGGCAATACCCTGGTCGCGCCGTTGGCGTCGGTGAAATCGGTCAGCGCGACAAGGAGATTGGCACACACTTCGGGTGCGTACCGGCCCATTGCGGCGAAGGCGGGATAGTTCTCGTTGTCACGATGCAGGAACTGGGCCCGGTTGCCGGGACCGATCTGGATGACCTGCCCGGTCGAGAGCCACCAGTCCCCCAGCTGATCGCGGAATGTTCCCTCGCACAGGGCGTGTAGGAGATCGTCGTCGAGGATTTCGGTGCGGAAGGTCGGGCTCTGTGTCACCAGGCCGGTCATGCGTTGGGTGTTGGCGCCGTGGAACTCCTGCATGATCGGGTTCCAATGCTGCGATCCTGCTGAAACTCCTGCCAGGGCGGGGTCGAGTTCGGCGTTGAACCGGCGGACCTGATCGACGGAGAGGAACTCGCCGATGATCACCGCCCCGTCCTCGGCCACGATTTGCAGGGTCTCCCGCACCTCCGTCGACCGCGATACCTTGCGCAAGGGCCGTGACCGGCGCTCTGCCGTTGATGTCATGGTTTTCACCTTCGTCTCGACTGGATGGACTCACCGCCATGAGGTCGGATGCTGCTGCGCGCCAGCGCATTTCGCCTCCGGAATGGACTGCTCGGACACCCGCACTTCGCGGCCACCGGCGTAATGCCACTCTGCCTGCGGCGGCGTCTGTCCACTACGCCACGGTGCCCACGAGTGCACCTGATGCCGGTGCACACTGCACACCTCGGTCTCCGATTCCCCCACCGTGGCCCGGTGTAGGCCTGACTGCTGCACAGCGGCCTCCTTTCGCTCCGGGTTCGGCGCGGCTGATTCGGGTAGGGTTTCGCCTTCGATGTCGACGTGGGGCATCCACCGTTCGAGTGACGCGGGCAGCCACCACGCGTGGCGGCCGAGCAGGGCCATGACTGCCGGGATGAGTGTCATGCGGACGACGAGTGCGTCGAACAGCACGCCGATGCCCATCGCGAAGCCGATCGGCCCGATCATCGTGTTGTGGCTGAACAGGAATCCGGCGAAGACCGCGATCATGATCACGGCCGCTGCGGTGATCACCCGGGCGCTGCCCGCGTATCCGATGCGCACCGCCTCCAGCGCCGTGTTCTTGCCGCTGACGTAGGCCTCCCGCATCCGCGACATCAGGAACACCTGATAGTCCATGGCCAGGCCGAAAAGTACGCCGATCAACAGGATCGGCAGGAATGCCAGGATCGGGGCGGGGTGATGCACGTTCAGCAGCGAGCCCAGCCACCCCCACTGGTAGACCGCAGTCGTCGCGCCGAGTGCGACCGCCAACGACAGCAGGAATCCCAGCGCCGCGGTCAGCGGCACCAGAACCGACCGGAACGCCACCATCAGCAACACCAGCGCGAGACCGACCACGACGATAAGGAACGGGACCAGGGCGTCGGAGAGCTTGTCTGCCACGTCGATCCCGATCACGGTCTCACCGGTCAAGTGCAGGGCCGCGCCCTGTTCGGTACGCAGGTCCCCTGCGCTGTCACGGATGGCGCGCACCAGCTCGGCAGTCCGTTCGGAACTGGGAGCGGTAGCGGGAACGACGACGAACTGAGCGGTGTCGCCCGCATCGTCGACCTCCGGCGGCAAGACCATCGCGACCCCGGGCATCGCGGTGATCCGCAGCACCGCGGCCTCAGTCTGAGCGTGGATCCGGCCGGGCTCACCGTCGACGACTGCGATGAGAGGCCCGTTCAGTCCCGGCGTGTAGGCCTGGGCCAGCAGGTCATGGGACGTGCGTGACACCGTGCCTGCGGGGTCTTGACCGGCATTCGGCAGGCCGAGACGCAGATCCGCGACCGGCAGCGCGAGTACCGCCAGAGCCGCGATTCCCGCGACCAGGGTGGTGATCGGACGTTCGGTGACGATCCGGCCCCACCGGTTGGGCCGTCGCGCGCCCTCGATCGCGCGAAGCCCGCGCCCACGGGGAATGAGCCGGGCACCGGAGAATCCGAGCAGCGCAGGCAGAAGGGTGACGGCCAGCGCCACCACGACGCTGACGCACGCCGCGGCCGCCAGACCCATACCGGTCAGGAACGGTATCCCGGCGATCGACAGCCCACACAGGGCGATGAGCACCGTCGCACCGGCGAAGACGACAGCGCTGCCCGCCGTCCCGATCGACCGGGCCACCGATTCGCGCACAGCCATGCCCTCGGCGAGCTGCTGTCGGTGGCGGGACACGATGAACAGCGTGTAGTCGATACCCACCGCCAGGCCCAGCATCAACGACAACGCCAGGGTGGCCGAAGATGCGTCGAACAGTGTGGAGACCGCCACCACACCGCCGGTTCCGACAGCGACGCCGATCAACCCGATCAGGATCGGTAACCCGGCGGCCAGCAGCGACGCGAAGGTCACGAGCAACACACCCATCGCGATCGCCACACCGATCGCCTCGGCCGGACCGACGAACGAGGCCTCCGAGTAGTACGGGCCGCCGGTCAGCAGGGGACGCAACCCCATCGCCTGAAACGTCGTGTGCGCCTTGTCCACCGCCGCCTTCGCTGCCGGATCCACCGGCCGGGAGAAACTGATGTCGGCGAAGGTGACATCACCGCGCTCAGCGACCGCCGGCGAGGCCGGGGTGACCGACTCGATGCCCGGTACGCCGGTCAGCCCTGCCAGCTCGGCGTCGATCCGCTCCAGCGGCAGGCCCTGGCCTGCCGGCGCCCGGACGACAAGGCGTGCCGCGGCCTCGCCGGGTGTAGTCGGCGCGCCCTTGCCGAAGCTGTCGACCAGTACCTGCTGCGCACGATCGGACTCGGTACCGGGGATCTCGAACTTGTCGGAAACCTTGGCGCCCAACGTGATCCCGACCGTGGCAACGACAACAGCGATCAGCGACCAAGCCGCGACCACCCGCCACGGGTTTCGGAAACAGAGATCGCCGAGGCGATAGAGAACACGAGCCATGCCTACCCCTTCAGAATCAAAACCTACAAACGTCCGTTTGCCTACATCTGTCGGTTTACCTACACATGTAGGATAAAAGGGAGGTGCCTAGGCACGTCAACGTGTCGCGCAGCACACGAAGCGGAGATGGGAAGGTTGAGGTGTGAATCGAGAGCAGACAGCCCAGCGCAAACCGGCATCCGATGACGCGCGCGTGCTGCGCAGCCGCGGGTTACTGCAAGACGCGATCCTGAAACTCGGGCAAGAAGGCCCGGTGGACGGCATCGCGATCTCCGACATCACCCAGCGCGCGGGAGTGAGCCGCAGCACCTTCTACGACCACTACACCGACAAGGAGACGCTGCTCGCCGACGCCATCGACCGCCACGCCCTCGACGCGGGCGTCTCACTACGGACCGAAGGACTCGACGAAGGGTTGCCCGGTCAACCGCCGCAGTTCCTGGTCGACTACCTCCAACACATCGCCGATCACGCCCAGCTGTATCGCAATGTGCTCGGCGCCCACGGATCCGCCGCGGTCCACGCACGACTGGCCCGCAGTATCGCCACCATCCTCGTCGAAGGAATCGGGCTCCTCGGCCAGCACGCGCCGGTCGAATCCCCAGTCCCGGCCGCGGTCGACGCCGCCGCACTGGCCGGGGCGATACTCGCCGTCATCACCTACTGGCTGGAACAGCTGCCGCAGACTCCGACACCCGATGTCGCAGAATGGATCTGGGAGATTATCACCAGAGAATGAATTGCATCTCGGATCCGACCACCGCGGACCGTGTCGCCGAAACAGGGCCAGAAACTGGGCCGGGGCGAACCAGCCGGCATGGAAAGAAGTGACCCGCACAAAGGGTCACTCGCCTGCGCGGGCCGGCCAACTCTGACGGCGCCGGTTCAGGCCGGGTCGGGCAACCGGACCGAGGCAAGTTTGGCCGGGTCGATCACGATGTGAAGCGCGGTGATCCGGCCATCGGTGACGGTGAAGGCAATGACTGAGAGAGGGGTTCCGTCAGGACGCCAGGACATACGGCCAGGGATGCCGTTGACCAGCACGGGCCGTTGTCGAGCGACCTCGCCGGAGAACATGCGAGCGCCGGAGGCAACCGCGGTCGCGCCCAGGGTGACGACCACACCGTCAGAAGTGTCGACAGTCAACTTCACTTGCGGGTCGAGGACGCGCAGGAGCGCTTCGAAGTCGCCGGCTAGGGCCGCGGCACGGAAGGCTTGGACGACCTCTTGGTGCTCACGCCCGGGCCCCGCTCGGCGTTCCGTGGCTTGAACCTTGCGGCGGGCGCGACTGGCGATCATTGTGTCCAGACGGACCAAGCTCACCACTGCGATTGGCCAGCCCCTCGACCACACCGCCGAGATTGGTGATCACCTGGCCGAGGATCTCGTCACGGTCGCGGAAGGTGGCGGCGAGTTGTGCGGCTCAGCCACTCCTGCGAGTCGTGTCCCTTCTTCCGCGTCGATCCTCTCGAACGCGAGGGAATGGTGGCCAAACGCTTCGAACTGAAGGTGCAGCTCGAACGCTCAACGGTGATCAACGCGCCGCAGCACATGATCGACCACTTCCACGCGCGAATCCGTCATTGCGACGCCATCATCGACGGAATCGACACCTACCTCGCGCAGATCCCCGACGCCGAGCGCCGCGCGATCGAGGCCGCGCTCGAAGCCATGGCCGACATCCGCCGCCGCGCCTCCTCGCCCCGGCGAATCGACCTCCGAGCGCACCTAAAAGGACGGGCCGTCGAATGACGACTACCACGGCAACCGCTGCACTGGCGCGCTACAACAAAGACCGCAGTAACCAGAAGAAGCGCGCCGTCCAGTCGGCGCTGGCGGACCTCGTCGCCGACGCCCGCCAGCCGATCACCAAGGCCAACGTCGCTCGCCACGCGCGAGTCTCCCGAGAGTTCATCCATAGCCATCCTGAACTCGGGCGGATGATCGAGAATGCCGCGCAACAGATCCAGGTCGCGCCGGCACCCGACATCACCGGGGGCGCCACCGCGCGGAGCCTGCAGGCCCAGAACCGTACCTTCGCCGCAACGATCGCCAATTGGAAGACCTCGCGGCATCACGGCAGGCGCACATCGACGACATTAAGCGCCTCAGCGCCGAACCGGTCTCTCCGATCCGGGGTCGGGTATATCACCAACCCCCGACTGCTTGACGTTGCCGCGTACACGGCACGCGTTACACGTTGACCTGTGGAAATGGGCCGACAGTCGCAGTGCTAAGTGCCATGTCCGAGAAGGTTGATGCGGTAAAGCCTCGAACGGCGGGTTGATGGAGGTGCCTGCGAAAACCGATCAGAGGGCGCGTGATCACGTCTGCCGGATCGCCCGGTGCTGCCCCCCTGGATTCGGGCTGGTCGCTATCGACGTGGTGTCTTTCACAGCTGGCGGATGTGTTGCGGTTCAACGGAATCGCCGCCATCGGCCGTGAGACGCTGCGGCGGACCTGGAGTGCCGGTGGGGTATTGTGACAGGCCGCGAAACATGGAAGGTCGGCAACGACACCGAGTCGCAGAGAAGATGGCTCGGGTCCTAGATCTCTGGGGGATGTCACTGATGAGTTTCTACCTGGTCACCCCCGACGTCCCCGCCGACTTCGGCGAGGTCGTCTACGACGACAGCTACGATCCGCCGCGAGTGGTTTCGGCTCATTTCGAGTTCTCCTACCCGGTCGAGCGTGAGCTGATGAAGTCCTACAGTGGCGCGTACGCGGTGACGAAGCCGCTGGCCGATGCGCTGGCACAGAGCGGTTTGAACGGATACGAGTTCGGACCGGTCACCACCTCGATCAGTTCGCTGGTCGAAGACCCCGAAGGCTTTGTCATCCCACCGCTGTTCGGTCTGATCATCACCGGCCGAGCGTTCGTCGACGACTTCGGCATCCAGGGGCACAGCAAGCTGATCGGCTCCGAACGGGCGGCCAAGTTCCTCTTCGATCGTGATGAGATTCTTCGGCGATACTCATCCCAGCTGGACGAAAACGGCGAGATCATCATCAACCTTTGACGTGCGAGACGTCCGACTGACCCGGGGACGGAGCTCATGACCTTCTACTTGATCAACCCCGATGTCCCTGCCGACTTCGGCCAGGTCAGCAGAGACTCCAGCTATGACCCTCCGCGAGTGGTCTCGGCTCATTTCGAGTTCTACTACCCGGTTGACAGCGAACTGATCACGTCCTACAGCGGCGCATACGCGGTGACAAAACCGCTGGCCGATGCGCTGGCTGCGAACGATCTGACGGGCTACGAGTTCGGTCCGGTTACCACCTCCATCAGTGCACTGGTCGAAGATCCTGGTGGGATTGTCATTCCTCCCCTGTTCGGGCTGACCATCACTGGCCGGGCGTTCGTCGATGACTTCGGCATCCAGGGCCTCAGCAAGCTGATCGCTTCCGAGCGCGCGGCTGAGTTCCTCTGGAATCGTGATGCGCGCCTTCGGGACGGGGCAAACAGGCTGGACAAAGACGGCAACATGATCCTTGATTTCTGAGGTGTCGTGAGTGCTAATACCTCTGCTTTCTCGAGCATCGCGGTCACCAACTGATGATCGACCTGCCCGGGTGGCGGGTTGCCCGGCGCCGGTTGAGCGGTGACGCTGCCTCGTTGGAGGTGGTGCCGGTAGCTCGGAGACCGGAAGTGTTCGTCATCGCCGATATCAGCCGCGAAACGCTGCGGCAGATTTTGAATCGATCGGCAACTACATCCGCTGGCGCAACCAGCACGCCGCACCCGTCCAAGGGCTGCCAAGCCCTGACGACATCCAACCGGGAAATAACACGTCAGAGGCGGTTGGGGCTAGATAACCCATGGGCACCGCCTCGGGGCAGGCCGATCGCTCGTCAGCGTGGTGCCCTGCATCCGGATCGGCGGACATCATCGAACGCACACGTGCCTCGCTTGCAGAACGACCATCTACTCCCCGCCGATCCACGCTGACTGCGAGCACTAGCGCGCTCTGCTGAGCAACGTCAGAGCAGACCGAGTTGTGCGCTAGGCGGCTTGTGAATGGCGGCGGCCAGCTCGTTGATGAAGTCCTGCGGCAGACGGAGCTCGTCGGTGTGCATCTCCCGACCATGTCCCACTCGCCTCACGGCGTCCCCGGACCAGTCCAGGTCTACTAGCGACCACTTTCCTTTCTTTCGCCAGGGCGAAATCCGCTTCGACCACCAGTCGACCAGGGCAAATTGCCAGGTCACCTGTGTTCCGATCTTCGATGTGCCCCGCCTTGGGCACATCGAAGGGGGACCAGGAACCAGTCCGTACCGGCGGACCGGCATCGTCAGATCGGATAGGAATCCGCGATGACCAGGCGTTTTCCCGTTGCCCAGGTTTTGCGTGTCCTGCCGAGGGCGCGAACCTGCGACGACCTCGGTGAAGTGCTTCGACCGCTCCCGCCTCTGCTGCTGATCCGGAAAATCGTCCAGCATTTATGATTCATATCGCAAAAGTTGCTCCTGCTCGTAGAAGCGGTAGCCGTTGCTGCGGATGCCCGCCGGTCGCCGCAGCCCCTTTCGTCGTAGTGACGAAGCGTCCGCGGCGTCACTCCTGACATGCGGGCCAATTCGGCAACCGACCAGGACACGCCCACACCTCCCGTTGAAACTCGGCCTGCCTGTCCGGCACCTCGACGCTAAACGTTGACGCACCGTGAACCTCAACACCCGGCCGAGATCTAGAACAGTCGTTTGCGGGTGGTCGCGTGGTGCTGGTTCGTCGGTCATATGGTGGTGATCCAGGTCGCGATGTCGGTGACGACCTGCGGGTCGACATGCTGAGGTGCAACGTATT
>NZ_JBHXAY010000089.1:0-30133 GCF_042728775.1 Nocardia sp. NPDC060259 | reverse complement strand
CCTCAACGGCGGCTGGTTCGCCGGGTTCCCCGCGGCCTTCGTCGCCGGACTGCGCCGTGCCTACCCGGAACTGGACCCGGTTCTGCACGACCACCTCGATGCCCGCTATCGCGGCCTGCTCGGCGAGGCCGAACAGCGCACCACCTTCGCCCTGCTGTGGCGCTTCGCCCGCCGCGACGTCGCCCGGCATCTGCGCGGCGGCATGGCGGGGCTGCTGGCCGAGCCCGCGCTGCGCCGCATCCTCACCGATATCGAACCGGGCACCCGCGCCCCGGCCGCGCCGATGCTGGTGGTGCAGGGCGTGCGCGACGAGGTGATCGCGGTCGCCGACATCGACGCCCACGTCCAGCGCTACCGCGCCGCCGGCGCCGTCGTCGAGTACCTGCGGGTGCGCCGCGGCTCTCATCTGCCGCTGGAGTTCCTCGTGGTTCCGGTCGTGCTCACCTGGCTCGCCGATCGCTTCGCCGGTCGTCCGGCGATGTCGGGGACCGCCACGGTCGTCTCCGTCGCCCGCAGCGCCGCGGCCGTGCGCGCGCACCTCGACTTCCTCGGTCTCGTCGCCCTGATGCTGGGCGGCCGACCGATCCGCGGCGACGGGAAATAGGTGGAACCATATGTCCCGTCATTTTCTCGGTGCCCCTATTTCTCGGGGCATCGGAAATTCATGCTTATCGGATGGCGCAACATGACTCTCACGGAGTTCTCATATTCCCCTCAGAAACATGCGGTATCTGAGGCATAACCGCAGGTAGTAATAGGTTTGCAAAGTCGATTGTTACGGCGGTCACGAATTCCTGAATTCCGTAACTCGCGGCGTTCGGGTGCCGATACGCCCTCTGTAAGCCAGCTCCGGCTGGGCCTATGCGAGAAACAGAGGAATTATTATGATCCCCGTTATCATCGACACCGGTAGCGCCGCCCTGAACGGCCTCTTCGACACCCTCGGCGCCGCTCTCAACGGCCTGGTCAACACGCTGTGGACCGGCTCCTTCGGCGGCTGATCAAGCCCCCTAGGTCGATGAAACGACCGGGTCCGCCCTGACGCGTGACCGACGAGAAGGCCCCGCACCTGTCCAGGTGTGGGGCCTTCCCTCGTCTACGGGTTCAGTGCGTGTGCGGGGCGTGCCCGGCCGACACGTGCCTGGGGCCGTGCGCCTCGGCGCAGTGGTTGTCGTCGTCCGCGGTGCCGATTCCGATGACCTGCGGCCTGGCGTGGTCGACCTGCAGGGTGACGTGCCCGATGTGGTGCTCGTGGTCGAGCATGTGCGCGATGTCCTCGCGGACCGCGTGGCAGTCGTGCCCCGGCTGCACGAGCACGTGCGCCGACAGGGCGGGGTCGCCGGAGGTGATCTCCCAGATGTGCAGGTCGTGCACCTCGGTCACGCCGTCGCGGGCGGCCATGTCGCGACCGACCTGCTCGGGGTCGAGGTAGTCCGGGGCGGCTTCGAGGAAGATGCGGCTCGACGCGCGGATCAGCCCGATGCCCGCCTTGATCATCAGCGCGACCACGATCAGCGTCGCGACCACGTCGGCCTGCACCCAGCCGGTGAGGATGATGACAAGGCCCGCCGCCGCGGTCGCGATGAAGGCGAACAGGTCGTTCAGGATGTGCTGGTAGGCGCCCTCGATATTGAGGCTGGTCCGGTCGGCGCGACTGATCATCCAGGTCGCCAGGACATTGACCGCGATGCCGATCAGCGCGGTGACAAGCACCAGCGTGCCGTGCACCTCCGGCGGCTCGAACAGCCTGCGGATCGCCTCGTAACCGAGCCACAGTGCCAGCAGCAGCAGGGTCAGCCCGTTGGCCTGGGCCGACAGGATCTCCACCCGCTTCCAGCCGAACGTCATCCGGCCGGTCGCGGGCCGCGCCGCGAGCCGGATCGCCACCAGCGCCAGTGCGATGGAGGCGGCGTCGGTGGTCATGTGCGCCGCGTCGGAGAGCAGGGCCAGCGAATCGGCCACGATGCCGACGATCACCTCGCCGATCAGGAAGGTGACGATCACCGCCAGCGCGCCGGCCAGCCAGCGCTTGTCGCTGTCGGCCGACACCCCGTGGTCGTGTCCATGTCCTGCGCCCATCACGTTCGCCTCTCCCTGCGGTCCGATCGGTCGCAATCATATGCACACATCGCTATGTGTGCAATTCGTTCTTGATCTCCAGCCTAAGTCTCCTCGCCCGGCCACTCGTCGTCGACGACCACCCTGGCGGTCGCGTACCGGTCGGCGATCACCCCGCAGGGATAGGTCGGCCAATAGGACACCGCGCCGGTCGCCTTGTCGATGACGTGCACCGAACCGCCGACCGGCTGCGGCCGGTCCGGCGGCGCGTGCGCCGGTCGCACGGCGAAAACCACGAAACCGCCGGTGAATTCGACGATGTGGCGGTCGGTATCCGGAATCGGGGGCAGGTGGTCGGCCGCGATGCGGGTGGCCTCGGCCCGGTCGACCGGCGTCTGCGCGTCGGTCGGATATGCATGGATGTCCACGTTTTTCGCTCCTCGCCGCGATTGTCGTCGCCGGGGACCGGTTGTGTCGAGGGTTGCGGCGGAAGCCGGAAAAAGGGCGAGCCCGGGGGCCCTGCTCCCCCCTCCTGGAGCAGGCCCTGGCCGGGCTCGCGACAAAAGTGTCGCGTGGCGGACCATCAGGATCCTGAAGAGTCGCTTAACGCCGTTGTCATCGGTGGCGCGCAGCGCGATAACCCCATATGACGGACAACTCCTGCGGTGCGCACTGCGCGCGACTGTGTACCACCGACGGGCTGGCCGAGGTGCTGGCCGCCGACCGTGGCCTGCTGCACTGGCGGGCGATGCGCAGTCTCGGTGACCCGGGCCTGGCCGAGCACGCCGTGCAGGAGACCCTGCTGCGCGGCTGGCGCTCGTGCCGCGACTTCGACGCACGGAAAGGCAGTGTGCGGACATGGCTGCTGGCGATCGAGCGCAATGTCGTCGTCGACATCGTGCGGGCGCGCGCCGCCCGGCCCGGTGACGTCGGCTGGGACGACATCACCGAGGTCGCGTGTTGCGGCAAACCGGATTTCGCGGACGGGCTCGTCGACGGGTTGCTCGTCGACCAGCTGCTGGCGCGCCTGTCCGAGCCGCAGCGGGCCGCGGTGGTCGAGGTGATCCTGCGCGATCGCGGATACCGGGAAGTGGCCGCGGATTTCGGCGTTCCGGTCGGCACCGTCAAGACCCGCGTGCACTACGCGCTGCGCTCGCTGCGGCAATTGCCCGAGGTTGCCTGATCGGCCTGTTCCGGTCGTGATCTGGGCGCGTGACCAGCGCTGATTCGCTTTTTCTCCCTGTCACATTTCGGTAACTGTGCTTGCCCTGTGGTTACCCACGTTGCAAGAGTGAACCACTGGGTTTGGTGTTACCAATGGGAAGGGAGGGGTGCTCCGTTCCGGAGCACCGACCGAACATGCAACCAAACATCATCAAGGCCGGTCTCTGCTCCACCGTCTCCGCCGCGGTCGTGATCTCGCTGACCGGGCTCGTGCCCGGCCCTGCCGCCGCGGCGCCCGAGCCCGCCACCGGCGACCAGCTCGTAGGTAAGACGATCTTCCTCGACCCCGGTCATCAGGGGTCCGCGCATGCGGAGAATCTGGGCCGCCAGGTCGACAACGGCCGCGGCGGCACCAAGGACTGCCAGACCACCGGCATGACGTCGCTGAACGGCGTCCCCGAGCACACCATCAACTGGAATGTCGCCGAGCTGGTGAAGGTGTCGCTGCAGGCGCTGGGCGCCGATGTGGTGCTCAGCCGCGCCGACGACGCAGGCTGGGGCGGGTGCGTCGACGATCGCGCCCGCGCCGCCAACCAGTCCAGCGCCGCGGTCGCGGTGAGCATCCACGCCGACAGCGCGCCCGCCGACCAGCGCGGTTTCCACCTGATCGTGCCGCAGCTGCCCATCCCGGACTCGGCCGCCGACCTGGCGCAGTCCGGCCCCGGTCGCGCCGCCTCGGCCGTGGTCCGCGACGCCTACCTCGCCGCAGGCTTCCCGCCCGCCACCTATGCCGGTGTCAGCAACGGCCTGCAGACCCGCGCGGACGTCGCCGGTCCGGCCTTGACGCAGGTGCCGCTGGTTTTCGTGGAGATGGGCAACGGCGCCAATCCCGAGGACGCCGCGCTGCTAGAATCGCGCGAGGGTCAACTGAAGCACGCCGTCGCCATCACGACGGGGGTGGTCGGGTTCCTGCTGGGCAAGGCGATCGGGGCGGCTGTGCCCGCGTTCGCACCGGATTCGACACCCGCTCCTGCCCGGGCCCCCGCGGCCACCTCGCCGACGCCCGCGCAGCAGCCGGAGGTGGCATCACCATCGACCTCGGGACCCGGAGCGGCCTCCACTTCGGGTCCGAAGTCCAGCGACGCTCCCACCCCATCCGGTGAAGCCGCCGACGCGCCCGCGCCGACGCAGCGTTCCGCCGCCACGCCGACATCGCCTGCTCCGGCCGACACCCCCGCGCCTGCCCCAGCCGACTCGACTGCGCCAACCGACGGCAACGGCGACGTGCCTGCTCCGGCCGGCGGCAACTCGCCTGCTCCGGCAGGCGGAAACGCGCCTGATCCGGCTGGCGGACCTGCTCCGGCCGACATGTCTCCGCTGGCTGGCGCGCCTGCCCGCGCCAACGTGCCTGCTCCGGCCCATGGACCTGCCTCAGCCGACACCACTGCTCCAGCCGCTCCGGCTGACTCGCAGGCTCCCGCAAACCCGCCGACACCAGCTGACGTGCCTGCACCGGCCAACGCGCCTGCTCCGGCTGGCGTGCCTGCTCCGGCTGGCGTGCCTGCTCCGGCTGGCGTGCCGGCTCCGGCTGGCGTGCCGGCTCCGGCTGGCGTGCCGGCTCCGGCTGGCGTGCCTGCCCCGGCTGACGTGCCTGCCCCGGCTGACGCGCCGGCTCCGGCTGACGCGCCTGCCCCGGCTGGCGCGCCCGCTCCGGCTGGCGCCCCCGCCCCGGCCAACGCGCCCGCCCCGGCTGACGCCAACGCACCGGCCCCCGCCGATGCCCCCGCTCCGGCCCCTGCCCCCGCCGACCCGCAGGTTCCCTCCACGACCCCGGACCAGAAGCCACCCACCGGCGACCAGCCGCCCGCGGCCGAGCCCACCCCGACCACCACACCTGCACCCGCGCAAACGGCGGCCATCATCCCGGCCCACGCCCCGATCGGCGCCCCGGTGCCCGCGATCGCGCCCGCACAGCACCCGATCCCCTCCGATCGCCTGCCGAGCGGTTCCACCGGCCGTCTGACAGCTCCCGGCGGCGGTCCGGCTCCGGCCGATCAGGCCCCCGCCCAGCAGCAGGCCCCGAAGCCGCGGACCGGGTCGGCCGGTCAGCTGAAGGTTCCCGGTGGCACCGAAGCGCGCACCGCCGCGCCGGGTGCTCCCGAGGCACCGTCGACAGCCACTCCGCGTAAACGAGCTCCCGCCCCGAAGCCCCAGGCGGCCCCGAAGCCCCAGGTGGCTCCGAATGCCCCGTCCGATTCCGATTCCGAACTCGATCTCAGCGAACTCGGCGGCCCGATCCTCACCGTCATGAATCTGCTGATGCCCCTGGCCCAGTCCCTCGGCATGGACGACACCGCCATGATCAGCCAGCTGATCAACCTGGCCTACACCCTGGTCGGCATCGTGTTCGGCCCGTCCGAGTAACCGAGCGCACCCGAAGCCGCCGACTCCGCCCAGGGGCCGGCGGCTTCGGCCGTTCGGGCACAATCGGCACAGTGATTCCTGTGGTGATCGTTGCGGGTTTTCTCGGATCGGGGAAGACGACCCTGCTCAACTCTCTGTTGCGCAACAACCGGGGTACCCGGATCGGCGTGGTGGTCAACGACTTCGGCGCGGTGAACATCGACGCGATGCTGGTGGCCGGGCAGGTCGACGCGATGGTGTCGGTGGGCAACGGCTGCGTGTGCTGCGCGGTCGACGTCTCCGAGCTCGACGACCTGTTCGCGCGCCTGGCCCAGCCGCGCAGCGCCGTCGACGTGATCGTGGTGGAGGCCAGTGGGCTGGCCGAGCCGCGGAATCTGATCCGGATGGTGGTGGCCAACCCGAATCCGCGGATCGGGTACGGCGGATTGGTCGAGGTCGTCGACGCCGAGCTGTTCGGCGAGACCAGCGCCGAGCACCCCGAGCTGGTGACCCATCTGCGGCTGGCGGATCTGGTGCTGGTGAACAAGGCCGACCGGGTGCCGGCGGACGCGCTGGCCGCACTGCGCGAGCAGATCGCGGGCTGGGTGGGCCAGGTCCCGGTCTACGCGACGACCCACGGCCGCGTCGACCCCGGACTGCTGTTCGACGATCGCGAGCTCGACATGCCGAAGGTGGCCCAGCAGTTGAGTTTCGACTCTCTGCTCGACGAACACGACCACGATCACGACGACCCCGACCACCGGCACCTGCACGACGAATACGTGTCGGTGTCGTTCACCAGCAAGCGCGCGCTGAACCCCCGTGCCCTGATCGCCTTCCTGGAGGACCCGCCGCCGGGCCTGTTCCGCGCCAAGGGCTGCGTGGCCTTCGCGGTGGCTGGGGAGCGGCGCAGATTCGAGATGCACCTGGTCGGCAGACACGTGGTGTTCACGCCGGGCCCGTGGGCGCGCGGCGAGGAACGAGTGTCGAATCTGGTGCTGATCGGCTCCGGCCTCGACACCGACGCGGCACTGGATCGCTTGTACGCCACCGTCTTCGATGGCGAGGAACCGATGGACGAGCAGGCGATGCTCGGCGTGTGGCGCTACACCCCGCAGTGACGCTCAGCCGCAGGCATTGACCCATTCGGACAGGCCGTCGGCGAACAGCTGCCGCTTCCAGATCGGCACCTCGTGCTTGATCCGGTCGACGAGTTCGGCGCAGACGGTGAACGCCTCGGCCCGATGCGGCGCGGCGACCGCGACGACGATCGCCAGATCGCCGATGGTGAGCGAACCGATGCGATGGGTCGCGGCGACCGGAAGCCCGTGCGCGGCAGCGACTTCGGCGCAGATGGCAGTCAGGAACCGCTCGGCCTGCGGGTGGGCGGAGTACTCCAGCGAGGTTACGGCCTGGCCGCTGTCGTGATTGCGCACCTTGCCGGTGAAAACGACGACAGCGCCGAATTCCGGTCCGTCGACAGCACTTTCGACGGCGATGGGATCGAGCGCCTGATCGCTGATCGCGGTCAGGCGCACCGCGCCGTGGTCATTCATGGTCGCCGCCTCCGGCTACTTGCGCGAGCAGATGGTCCAACAGTGGTTCCAGGACCGCGATCCCGTCCTTCACCCCGCCCGGCGATCCGGGCAGGTTGACCACGACGGTGTGGCCCGCCAGTCCCGCGACACCCCGGCTGAGCGCGGCGAGCGGGAACTTCGCGGTGCCACGCTGCCGGATGGCGTCGGCGACACCGGGCAGTTCGCGGTCGAGGACGGCGCGGGTGGCCTCGGGGGTGGCATCGGTGGGTGAGGCGCCGGTGCCGCCGGTGGTGATCACCAGCGCGGGTCCGCCGAGCAGCGCGTCGGCCAGGCCGGTCGCGATGTCGGCATCGGCGTACACGAGCGGACCACGCACCGAGAAGTCTTGCGCTGTCAGCCATTCGGTGAGCACCGGTCCGGTGGTGTCGACGCGGGTGCCCGCCGCCGCACCGGTGGACGCGACCACGACCACCGCGGAACGCGAATCGCGCACGGAGACCGCGTGTTCGGTCGCCATCGCGGTGCCGATCGGTGTGGCGGTCGCCGGGGCGAGCTCCTCGATGCCGTCGGCAGGTGCCGCATCCGGCGCGGATCCGGTGTCGACCTGGGCCAACCGGCTCAGCGCCTCGCCGGAGGGTTCGGCTTCCGGCCGCACCCAATGCCCGTGCTTCCCACCTTCTTTGGTGAGCAACCGCACCCCGTTCATCACGGCGGCTGGATCGACGGCCTTCACCATGTCGTGCAACGTGAGCCCCGCCACGGCGACGGCGGTCAGCGCCTCCATCTCGACCCCGGTCGGCCCGGTGGTCTTCGCGGTCGCCTCCACCGTGATGGTCGTCTCGGTGAACCCGAACTCCACCTTCACCGACGACAGCGCCAGCTGGTGGCACAGCGGGATCAGCTCGGAAGTCTTCTTGGCACCGGCGATTCCGGCCAGCCGCGCCGTCGACAGCACGTCCGCCTTGGGCATGCCCTCGGCCCGGACGAGCGCGACGACCTCGGCGGTGGTCTGCAATTCGCCTGCGGCAACGGCGATCCGGGCGGTATCGGCCTTGGCGCTGACATCGACCATGCGTGCCCGACCCTCGCGGTCGACGTGGGACAACTCGCTCATAGTTTCAAGATTCGCACAGTGGCACCAGCGGGCAGCGAGGTGACCTCGGCGGGCACATCCACCAGGACATCGGCCCATGCCATGCCGGCGATGAGATGGGAGCCGGGGCCCGAGACGACCTCGACGCCGTCGTCGGTCACCAGGCCACGCAGATACTGACGCCGTCCCGCGGGGGAGCGCACCGGCGTCAGCAAGGTCACCTCGGCGGTGGCGGGTGCGGGCAGACCGCCCAGTGCGCGCACCACATCACGGGCGAACACCGAGTAGGACACCGTCGTGCTCACCGGATTCCCGGGGAAGCTGAGCACGGGCACACCGTCGACGACCGTGTATCCCTGCGGCCCGCCCGGCTGCACCGCGACCGAACCGAACGTGCCGCCGAGCGGTTCCAGCACATCCTTGACGACCTCGAAATCGCCCTTGGACACCCCACCGGAGGTGAAGACGAGATCGGCGGCGGCGACCGCGGCGCGCAGCACGGCGGTGAACTCCGCCGGATCGTCGGTGCTGTGCGCGACCTCGACGACCTCGGCACCGTCGGCCCGCAAGGCAGCGGCCAGCGCGATGCCGTTCGAGTTGTAGATCTGTCCCGGCGCCAGTTCGGCCCCGGCGGGCTGGAGTTCGTCGCCGGTGGTGATGCAGACAGCCCGTAGTCGGCTCAGTACCGGCACACTCGGCAGGCCGACGGCCGCCAGCGCGGCGATGTGCCGGGGCGCGAGCACGGTGCCCGCCTTGGCGACGAGCTCACCGGCGCGCACATCGGTACCGGCCTCCCGCACGAACTCGCCGCGACCGCGACCACGCTCGACGACGATCCGGCCCTCGCCCGCCTGCACGTCCTCGACCGGGACGACACAGTCGGCGCCGGGCGGAATCGGCGCACCGGTCATCACCTTGAGCGCCGAACCCGCGGGCAGCGCCGCCGTTCCCGGCTTGCCCGCCGCGACGACACCGGCGACCGGCAAGGTCACCGGGGTGACGGTGACATCGGCGGCGCGCACCGCGTATCCGTCCATCGCCGAGTTCCGGAACACCGGGAGGTCGATGGGTGATGCCACATCGGCCGAGAGCACGCGGCCGAGCGCATCGGGCACCGGCACCTGTTCATCGGCGCGGTCGGCGAGGTGGGCCAGCAGCGCGGCGACGGTGTCGCGGTACTCGTCGACGCTGCGCGCCGACGCGGTGGCGGGCCGGGGAGTCATGCTGCCAGCCTAATCGCCGTCCGACCGGCGAGTTCTTCCCGCGTCGCTCACAGCGTCCGAGCGGGGGTGGTGAGCTGTCGACTTCGTGACAGATCGGCGCTCCGCACCGTTCGCGCCGGGCTCGACGAGTCATACTGTAGGAATGACGCTGGTCGAAATGGGGATACCCGCTGTGCGATCGGAGCGGCCTTCCCTCGACGGCCGGCCCGAGACGCCGCTCCTCGTCGACCGCTTCGGCCGGGTCGCGCGCGATCTGCGGGTCTCCATCACCGAGAAGTGCTCGCTGCGCTGTACCTATTGCATGCCCGAGGAAGGGCTGCCGCCGATCCCGCGCGAGGAGCTGCTCAGCGCCGACGAGATCGTGCGGCTGGTCTCGCTCGCGGTGCGCGAACTCGGCGTGCGCGAGGTCCGCTTCACCGGCGGCGAGCCGCTGATGCGCCGCGAGCTCGAGGAGATCATCGCGGGCTGTCACGCGGCCGTGCCGGGCACGCCGCTGGCGATGACGACCAACGGCGTCGGTCTCGAACACCGCGCGCACGCCCTCGCGAAGGCGGGCCTGAGCAGGGTCAATGTCTCCCTCGACACCGTCGACCGGGTCGATTTCACCCGGCTGACCCGCCGCGACCGGCTCGAATCGGTGCTCAACGGTATCCGTGCCGCCCGCGACGCCGGCCTGGCTCCGGTGAAGGTGAACGCGGTCCTGATGCGCCAGAACCTGGCCGGTGCGCCGAACCTGCTCGCGTGGTGCCTGGCCGAACAGTGCGAGCTGCGGTTCATCGAGGAGATGCCGCTCGACGCCGACCACGAGTGGGCGCGCACCAACATGGTGACCGCGGCCGACCTCCTGGACGTGCTCGGCGAGCGGTTCGCACTCACCGAGGTCGGTCGCTCCGATCCCTCGGCGCCGGCCGAGAAGTGGCTGGTCGACGGAGGGCCGGCGACGGTCGGCATCATTGCCACCGTCACCCGCAAGTTCTGCGACAGCTGCGACCGCACCCGGCTCACCGCCGACGGCATGCTGCGCTCGTGCCTGTTCAGCGACCAGGAGTTCGACGTGCGGACCGCGCTGCGCGCCGGCGCCGACGACGACGAGGTCGCCGAGCTGTGGCGCGGCGCGATGTGGCAGAAATGGGCTGGTCATGGCATCGACGCCGCCGGCTTCGTCCCCCCGGAACGCACGATGGGAGCCATCGGTGGTTGAGGTCCGCTACTTCGCCGCGATCGCCGACGCCGTCGGCAAGAACACCGAATCACTCGAACTCCCGCCCGGCGCGACCGTCGCCGATCTGCGCGCCACCCTCGCCGCCACCTACGGCTCCGAGGTCGACTCCCTCGTCGGCGTCTGCGCGTTCCTGATCGGCGACGAACTCACCCGCGACCCGTCTGCCATGCTCCGCGACCGCGTCGACGTCCTGCCCCCCTTCGCGGGCGGCTAGCCACGTGGTCCAGAGCAAAGCCCCCGACGTCGCCACCTACCTGGCCGAACTCCGCGACGACCGCCGCGCGGCCCTGACCCGCCTGCGCGAGCTCTGCCGGACCGAGCTCCCCGGTTTCGCCGAGGTCATGGCCCACGGCATGCCCGTCTACGAACGCGACGGCGTCGGCGAGATCGCCTTCGCCAGCCAGAAGCAGTACATCTCCTTCTACCTGCTGCGCTCCGACGTCCGCGCCGCCTTCGACGACCGCCTGTCGACCCAGGACATGGGCAAAGGCTGCCTCCGGTTCCGCAACCCGGCCGAGATCGACTTCGACCTGGTGCGAGACCTCTTGCGCGCCACCGCCTCCGGCGACGGCGCCGTCATCTGCTGATACTCAGCGCCACCAGGTGTCGAGGGGGGTCACCGGGACGGTGCGCTTGTGGCGGGTGTTGGTGAAGATCGACTCGACACGGGCGGCGACCTCGGGAGTGACGTCCTTGCCTTCGAGGTAGTCGTCGATTTCGGCGTAGCGCAGGCCGAGGGCTTCCTCGTCGGGCAGGGCGGGGCGGTCGTCCTCGAGGTCGGCGGTGGGGACCTTGGACCAGATGGTCGACGGTGCGCCCAGTTCCTGTAGCAGGGCAGCGCCCTGACGCTTGGTGAGACCGGTGAGCGGGGTCAGGTCGACGCCGCCGTCACCGAACTTGGTGAAGAACCCGGTGACCGCCTCCGCGGCGTGATCGGTGCCGACCACCAGCAGGTTCTCCTGCCCGGCCAGCGCGTACTGGGCGACCATCCGCTCGCGGGCCTTGATATTGCCGCGCACGAAATCGCGCAGCCGCTCGTGATCGAGCGCGCCAGCGACCTCGGCGGCCACCGAGTCGGCGCCGGGCCGGATGTTCACCACGACCGACCGATCGGGGTCGATGAAGTTCAGGGCGGTCTGGGCATCGTGTTCGTCGGCCTGGACGCCGTAGGGCAGGCGCACGGCGAGGAACTTCGCCTCGATGCCGTCGGCGCGCAGCTCCTCGACGGCGAGCTGGCACAGCCTGCCCGCGAGCGCACTGTCCTGGCCGCCGCTGATGCCGAGGGCGAAGCCCGCGGCGGGGGTGGAGTTCAGGTAGTCCTTGAGGAAATCGACGCGACGGCGGACCTCCTGCTTCGGCTCGATCTCCGGCAGCACGCCCAACTCGGCGATGATCTGTTCACGCAGTGTCCCCATGCGGCCTCACTCTACTTGTGTGGCAGCCGAAACGACCCGGCGAACGAGCCATTCCCAGTTGTCGCCGATCTGAGCACGGGTGTAGCCCAGGATGGCGATCTGGTGAATGACCAGCGCCGCCGACAGCGTCGACAGCAGCGTGTCGGCGATCAGCGGCAGCTCCCCGCTCACCCCCGCCGCGCGCAACAGCAGCACGACATGCGCCTTGTGCAGGCCGTACGGCCCACCGCCGAAACGCCCCTTCTCCTCGGCCGCCCGGTGCAGATCGCCCTCGACCTCGATGTCGAGCAGCCGGGTCCGCCCGAACGCGATCAGCCGCTCGACCGGGCTCGCGTCGGGGCCGAGCGGGGCTGGTCCGAACATGAACGCGGCCTGGAACTTCTGTTCGGAGTGGTCGAGCAGGGCCAGCATCAGCCCGGTGCGATTGCCGAACCGGCGGAAGACGGTGCCCTTGCCGACGCCCGCGCGCTTGGCGACGGCATCCATCGTCAGCCCGGCGACCCCGTGCTCGCGCACCAGCTGCTGGGCCGCGTCGAGCAGCAGCGCCCGGTTGCGGGCGGCGTCGGCGCGCTCGATCGGCTCGGCATTGCCGGGCAGCGGCTGCCCGATCGGCAGCAACGGCGGCCCGTCCGACCTGGGTGTGCTGTAGCTCACGCCGCTCACACGTCCTCCGCGGGAAGTAATCGGACTGGGGTCCGGTTAATGTCGGATGAAACTTCGATCATCCCACTGAGTACACCAGGAGTCGTCATGGCCGGGACCCGCATCCTCACTCTCGTCGGAAGCCTGCGCGCGGGCTCGATCAACCGCAGGCTCGCCGAGGCGGCTGTGCAGACCGCGCCCGACGGCGTCGAGATCGCGATCTACGAGGGTCTCGGTGAGATCCCGTTCTACAACGAGGACCTGGACGTCCCCGGCTCGGTCCCCGCGCGGGCCCAGGCGCTGCGCGACGCGGTCGCCGCGGCCGACGGCGTCCTGCTGGTCACCCCCGAATACAACGGCACCCTGCCCGCCGTGCTGAAGAACGCCATCGACTGGGCCTCGCGCCCGTACGGCGCCGGCGCGATCAAGGGCAAGCCGGTCGCCGTCGTGAGCGCGTCGATCAGCCCGCGGGCGGCCGAGTGGGCCCACGGTGACGCGGTCAAGGCCGTCGGTGTCGCGGGCGGCGTCGTCGTCGAGGCGGCCACCGCGCGTTTCGGCACCATCGGCGAGCGCTTCGGTCAGACCCATCCGGCCCAGGACGCCGAGGCGCTGACCCAGCTCGGCGCCACCGTCCACGAGCTGGTCGCCGCTGCTGAGGGCGAGCTCGTCAGGGCGTAAGCTGTCGGTCGGCTCGAACGGGGCGTCGCATCCATCGCGGAGGCGACGCCCCTTCGCTGTCTGCGAAGTTTGCTGAAGACTCGCCGGGATGCAAAATCGTGATCTGGACCACTGTTTTCCCTGCGTGTCGATCGCGCGTCCTGGGACTTACCGCGTCGGAATTACATCTGTGCGACTCGCAACACCTTGTGTTGTTCCAATCTGTCGGCCACTAGGTGTAGTGTCTCCAGTACTGGAAGACGGTGTGAAGCCACCACTGATCGGGCCCAAGGGAAGGGGTTACGAGCAGGGCTTTCTTCGCCAGATCCAGGAGTTTGCGCAGCATCACCGTTCGTGCACTGCATACGGATCACAGGCTGTGGATCAGGCATAGGAGAGAGGGACTCTAGATGACCATCACCGTGTACACCAAGCCCGCTTGCGTCCAGTGCAATGCCACCTACAAGGCGCTCGACAAGGCCGGGGTGGACTACGAGATCATCGACATCTCCGAGAACGCCGACGCGCGTGACTACGTCATGGCGCTCGGCTACCTGCAGGCGCCCGTCGTCGTCGCGGGCGAGGATCACTGGTCGGGCTTCCGTCCCGACCGCATCAAGTCGCTCGCGGTCGCGGCCGCCTAGGACTTCGCTGGAAGGAGGCGTCATGCCCGAGCGGATCACTCCGGGCGGGCTGGTCTACTTCTCCAGCGCTTCGGAGAACACTCATCGTTTCGTCGAGAAGCTGGGCCTCCCGGCTACTCGGCTACCACTGCACACCGCTGATTCGCTGCGCGTCGACGAACCCTACGTGCTGATCACTCCTACATACGGGGGTGGTCGGCACGTCATGGGTGGGCAACGGTCCGACAAGGACCTCGTACCGCGGCAGGTCGCCAAGTTCCTCAACGACCCGCACAACCGCGCCCTGCTGCGCGGGGTGATCGCGGCCGGCAACACGAACTTCGGCGATACCTATTGCGCCGCAGGCGACATCATCTCGCGCAAGTGCGGGGTGCCATACCTGTATCGCTTCGAACTCATGGGAACCGCTGAGGACGTCGTGCGCGTCCGAGAGGGATTGGGATTGTTTTGGCAACAGCAACCACAGCACCGACCGGCAAGACTGCCCGCCTAGAGCAGGCCGCGGTGCGCGCCGACGCGGGCGAGGTCCTCGACTACCACGCCCTCAACGCGATGCTGAACCTGTACGGCCCCGACGGCAAGATCCAGTTCGACAAGGACCGCGAGGCCGCACACCAGTACTTCTTGCAGCACGTCAACCAGAACACGGTCTTCTTCCACAACCTGGACGAGAAGCTGGACTACCTGGTCAAGGAGAACTACTACGAGACCGAGGTTCTCGACCAGTACAGCCGCGGGTACATCAAGGCCCTGTTCCAGCAGGCCTACGCCAAGAAGTTCCGGTTCCCCACCTTCCTCGGCGCGTTCAAGTACTACACCTCGTACACGCTGAAGACCTTCGACGGGAAGCGCTACCTGGAGCGTTTCGAGGACCGCGTCGTCATGGTCGCGCTGACGCTGGCCGCGGGCGACGAGGTACTGGCGAGCAAGCTGGTCGACGAGATCATCGACGGTCGTTTCCAGCCCGCCACCCCGACCTTCCTCAACTCCGGCAAGAAGCAGCGCGGCGAGCCCGTGTCCTGCTTCCTGCTGCGCATCGAGGACAACATGGAGTCCATCGGGCGCTCCATCAACTCCGCGCTGCAGCTGTCCAAGCGCGGTGGCGGAGTCGCGCTGCTGCTCAGCAACATTCGTGAGCACGGCGCGCCGATCAAGAAGATCGAGAACCAGAGCTCGGGTGTCATCCCGATCATGAAGCTGCTGGAAGACTCGTTCTCCTACGCCAACCAGCTGGGCGCGCGGCAGGGCGCGGGCGCGGTGTACCTGCACGCGCATCACCCCGACATCTACCGTTTCCTCGACACCAAGCGCGAGAACGCGGACGAGAAGATCCGCATCAAGACGCTCTCGCTGGGCGTGGTGATCCCAGACATCACCTTCGAGCTGGCGAAGAAGAACGAGGACATGTACCTGTTCTCGCCGTACGACGTCGAGCGCATCTACGGCAAGCCGTTCGCCGATGTCGACGTCACCGAGAAGTACTACGAGATGGTCGACGACAAGCGCATCCGCAAGTCGAAGATCAAGGCGCGCGAGTTCTTCCAGACCATCGCCGAGCTGCAGTTCGAGTCGGGCTACCCCTACATCATGTTCGAGGACACGGTGAACCGGGCGAACCCGATCAAGGGCAAGATCACCCACTCGAACCTGTGCTCGGAGATCCTGCAGGTCTCCACCCCCTCGGAATTCAACGATGATCTGTCGTATTCCAAGGTGGGCAAGGACATTTCGTGCAACCTGGGCTCGCTCAATATCGCCAAGGCGATGGACTCGCCCGACTTCGGCCAGACCATCGAGACCTCGATCCGCGCGCTGACCGCGGTGTCGGATCAGACCCACATCTACTCGGTGCCCTCGATCGAGCAGGGCAACAACGAGTCCCACGCCATCGGCCTCGGCCAGATGAACCTGCACGGGTACCTGGCGCGTGAGCGGGTCCACTACGGCTCCGAAGAAGGCGTGGATTTCACCAACATCTACTTCTATACCGTTGTCTACCACGCGATCCGGGCCTCGAACCTGATCGCCAAGGAGCGCGGCACCGCCTTCGGTGGATTCGCCGACTCCAAGTACGCCAGCGGCGAGTACTTCGACAAGTACACCGATCAGGCGTGGGAGCCCAAGACCGACAAGGTCGCCCAGCTCTTCGCCGACGCGGGCGTGCACATCCCCACCCAGGAAGACTGGCGTGAGCTGAAGGCCTCGGTGCAGGAGTTCGGCATCTACAACCAGAACCTGCAGGCCGTCCCGCCGACCGGTTCGATCTCCTACATCAACCACTCCACCAGCTCGATCCACCCGGTGGCGTCGAAGATCGAGATCCGCAAGGAAGGCAAGATCGGCCGCGTCTACTACCCGGCCCCGTACCTCGACAACGACAACCTCGAGTACTACGACGACGCCTACGAAATCGGCTACGAGAAGATCATCGACACCTACGCCGCCGCCACCCAGCACGTAGACCAGGGCCTGTCCCTGACCCTGTTCTTCAAGGACACCGCCACCACCCGCGACCTCAACAGGGCCCAGATCTACGCCTGGCGCAAGGGCATCAAGACCCTCTACTACATCCGCCTGCGGCAAATGGCTCTGGAGGGGACCGAGGTGGAGGGCTGCGTCAGCTGCATGTTGTGAGCCTCGCTAACAAACCTCGCTGACAACTTGGCGCAAAGGAACGGGGAAACCCGACTACGGGCGGACAGCCGGCGTCGAGACTCGGGACCAGGCGAAACCGAGCGATCCCAAACCTGAGACCGATAGTCGTCAGCCGATGCTGCCGAAGACGTCGAAGCAGCACCAGCCGCCGCGGAACCACTGGACGGTCAGCTGCCAGAACGTGGGGTGCGTGCCGTCGGCGTGGCGGAGCTGGAGGCCGAACGAGCACTTGCCGATGGTCGAGCGGGTGAGTCGTTGGACGACTGTGCGGTGCAGAAAGGACGCGCCCAGCCAGGCGGCGATGCCGTACAGGACGGCGGTCGCACCGGGTGCGAGGTACCAGGTGGTGGCGCCGATCGCGGCGTGCAGTGTCATGTCGATGAGGAAGGCGGGGATGACGCCGGTCTCGTCGCCGGTGGAAGTGCGTCCGGTGAGCGGGAATTCGTCCTTCGGGCGCGTGGGTTCTCCCGTCTCGGGTGCGACGTATGTCAGTCGCCCGTCTGCGTCGCGCTCGTATCCGCCGTTCCTTGCCGCGCGTCGGGGCGGTGCTGCATATGTCATGTGACTCAGCGTGGTCGACACCGCTTAACAAGCACCCGGTGCCGACCTTGCCGACCTGGTCGCGGTGGCGGGTCAGCCCGCGGAACCGCTGGACAGCCAGGGGAATCCGGAGGACGATCCGCTGCCACCGCCGGTGGGCAGCTCGGCGCCCGCCGACCCGGGACGGTGGATGCGGACGGTGACCGGGTCGGTGCCGTCGGCCTCCACGGTGACGATGCGCGCGCCTGCCGCCGAGGTGACCCGACCGCCGGTCACTCGCACCTCGTACTCGTCGGGATGGAAGAGGTCGGAGACGTAGATCTCGGTCGGTGCCGAGGCGGCGCGCGGACGGTACCGGTAGGCGAAATCACCGGTGGCGGAATCGAAGATCATCGCGTCTGGTGTGCCAGCTGTGGCCTGCGGATAGGTGCGGACCAGTTCGCGGCCGACATCCCCACGGAACGGGTCGCCCTCGCCCGCGCTGTAATGCCAGTAGTGCCAACCGATGAAGCGTTCGTCGGCGCGAGTGGTGGTGTTGCGCAATACCGTCGGATCGCCGTCGCCGAATTCGGTGACCATCGTGGGGATGTCGGTGCGGTCGGTGAAAGAGTCGATATTGGACCAGGTCTTGTCCTGCTGCACCGAGCACACCGCGCGCAGTTCCTCGGGCAGGTCGAGATAGATGGCGAGCTGGCTGGGGATGCAGTAGTCGTGCGGCGAGAACACGATGTCGGTGCTGGTGATCGGGGGGTTCTTGCCGAGATGGCTCGGCATCGTCTCGTTCCAGGTGACATTGGGCTCCCAGAACACCGGCACGTCGGCATTGCGGGCTCGCACCGCGTCGGTCAATCGTTGCAGTGCGCGTTGATATTTCGCGTCGAACTCCGGGCAGCCGTTCGGGAAGCAGGTGAGAAACGGTGTGCCGGGCCATGGTTCGTTGAGCAGTTCGATGCCGAGTACACTCGCCCGGCCGTTCATCCGCTCGGCCAGCGCGCCCAGCGCGTTCCCGAGATGATCCAGCACGCCGTTGGTGTTGTTCCATACCTCGTCCCAGCCCGCGTTCATGCTCGGCATGAGGTAGTAGAGCGGGAAACCCGGATTCGGTTCACCCTCGGCGGGCCGGGCCCGGATCGCCCATTCGGGGAAGCCGTTGCCACCCCAGATCTCCGACAGCCCGTCTTGGTGGTTGTCGAGCAGGGTGTAGATCCCGTGTGCCGCAAGGGTGTCCACGACGGCTTCGACCCGGTCCAGGTAGGCGGTGTCGACCAGGCCTTCGGTTGGCATCAGCCCGTCGAACGACACCCCAAGCCGCACCGTGTTGAACCCGTGCCGGGCCAGGGTCGCCGCCGACGCGTCGGTCAGGGTGAACCCGTCGCCGGGCATCAGATAGGGCGCGTTCTTGTCGACATTGTTCACTCCGTGCAGCAAGACGGTGCGCCCGAACCCGTCGACCAGCGTCGCCCCGTCGGCCCGCAATGGCGTCAACTCCGCCGCCGGCTCGGCTCCGACCCTCGCACTCCCGGCCGCGACCACCCCCAGCACCAGCGCGGCCACCGCGGTCAGCCGCAACCCACGCCCCGGCCGACCGAGCCGCCGAAACCCCGTGTCCGCCATGTACTTCCCTCGATCCTCAGGTGGACACTCGTCCAGTTGAACGTATGTCCAGATCCGTTGGCGAGTGAACATAGCCGCCGGCCCTCGATGTGGTCAAGGCCACATCCCGGTGAGTGCGCGCCACGCCTAGGCGGTCGGCTCGGCCGACGGCGGATCGGCTTCAGCCTCGGCACCGCGACTCTCGACCTCGGCCCCGGCGCCTCCGCTGTCGGCCGTTGCCTCGACGTCGCTGCTCGCGACTTCGGCCCGACTGCTCTCGGCCATTCGCCAGATCTCCCGGCCGGTGAGTTCGGGGAAGGCGGTGCTCAGTAGTACGGCGGTGGCGAAGCGGTCGCGGGCGCGCGGGTCGAGGATGGAGCTCGCGTGGCGGAGCGCTTCGGCGCGGGCGGCGGTGGTGGCGATGCGTTCGGCGTACTTGTCGGCCCGGAGGCTGGCGCCGCGCGACTGCCAGAACAGCAGGGCGCTGGCCGTGCCGGGCAGCAGGCCGGCGGCCACGGTGGCCAGGCCTTGCTGATCGCCTGGATCGGCGCCGAGCAAGCCGTACATCACCACGCCGATGGCGATGACGCCGCACGCCAGCGAGGCGATGGTGGACATGCGCTGCTGTTGCAGGGCGCTGTGATGATGGTCGATGTCGAGCGCGGAGCGTTGCCGCGCGGCGGCCTCGAGCCAGTCGCCCTCGGTGTCTGCCGTGTCACCCTCGGGCTTGTCGCTGTCGGTGATCGACTCGCTGAGCTGTTTGATGCGCGTACGCGAGCGCCGCGCGTCGAGCAGTTGGAGTGCGGCCGCGTAGGCGGCGCCCACGGTGGTCGAGCCCGCCGCGAGTAGTTCGACGGGCATGATCCCGCTCATCATCGAATCCCCTTCCCACCCTGCCGAGGGCAGGCCCGGTAGGGATCCTACGTCCGCCGCACGCGCCTTCACGGAGCGGGCGGAGATGGAAGACCCGCTATGCGAGGCGAATTCGGCCGTGCGTGCCCCGGTCAGCGCAGTGCCGGGATGACCTCGCGTTCGAAGAGTTCGATGCCGGAGGTGTCGTAGGCGGCTTCGGGGAAGTTGAAGATGGCGTACTCGAGGCCGAGATCCTTGACGGCGGTGAGGCGTTCGATGATCTGGTCGGGGGTGCCGACGGCGGCGCTGGTGTCGAACTGTTCGTGGACACGGGCCTTGGCCTCGTCGGCGCCGAGGAAGGGGGTGAACCGGTCGATGATGGCCGAGAGACGTTCCTGGACTTCGCCTTCGGTGCTGCCGACGACGGCGTTGAAGTTGGAACTGCGGGTGATCGCGGCGAAATCGGTGCCGACCTCGGCGCAGTGCTGACGCAGGATCTCCGACTTGCGGGTGAACTCCGCCGGCTCACCGCTGAAGTTGGTGTAGTTCGCGTACTGCGCGGCGATCCGCAGCGTCTTCTTCTCGCCGCCGCCGGCGATCCAGATCGGGATGCCGTTCTCCTGCAACGGCTTCGGGTGCACGATGGCGTCGTCTACCTGGTAGTATCTGCCGTCGAGGGTGGCCCGGCCCGTCTGCCAGGCCTGGCGGAAGATCTGCACCCCCTCGTCGAGGCGGCCGAGCCGCTCACCGGCGGAGGGGAAGCCGTAACCGTAAGCGCGCCACTCGTGTTCGTACCAGCCGCCGCCGATCCCCATCTCCACCCGGCCGCCGGAGATCAGGTCGACGGTCGCGGCGACCTTGGCCAGGTAGGCGGGGTTGCGGTAGCTCATGGCGGTACACATCTGCCCGAGCCGCACGCGAGAGGTGCTGGCCGCGAACGCCGACATCAGCGTCCACGCCTCGTGGGTGGCTTCGTCGGTGGGAATGGGCACCGTGTGGAAGTGGTCGTAGACCCAGATCGATTCCCAGTCGGAGCCCGCGTCGAACCGCTGGGCCAGCTCGCGCATCACCGCCCATTGGTCCGCCGGTTCGATGCCGACCAGGTCGAGCCGCCAGCCCTGGGGGACGAAGATGCCGAAGCGCACGGGTTTCTCCTCGGTGTGTTGACGTGTCCTGCCTACTTTTCCCACTGCCGCGCACCGAGGCAACCATTGAACGCGCGCCGCGCTGAATTCTGGACCGGCGGTTATTCGCTTGGCGTCGCGGCAGCGAACGGCCATGCTGGCACGGGTATGAACGATATGCGACAACCACGCCTTGGCGTGGACTTCGGCCGGGTCATCCAGGGGGCCGCGCTCGCGCCGGGCGCCGCGGACACGGCATTCCTGTCCGGCGGCTTCGCCGAGGCGATGAACACGCCGCCCACTCCCGACGCCTTCGACGTTCTGGCCCGGCTGGTGACCCGTTTCGGCGGCAATGCCTGGGTGATCTCCAAGTGTGGCCCGCGGATCGAGGAGCGCACCAGGCAGTGGCTCGACCATCACGACTTCGCCGCCCGCACCGGCATCCCCCGTGGCCACCTGCGCTTCTGCCGCTCGCGCGCCGAGAAGGCCCCGCACTGTGCGGAACTGGGCATCACCCACATGATCGACGATCGCCTCGACGTGCACCGAGCCCTGCGCGGCCTGGTGCCACGGCTGTACCTGTTCGGCGCGCAGACCGCGCCTGCCCCCGACTGGCTGTGCCACACGCCCGACTGGCGGTCGGTCGAGCGTGTGGTCGGCGCCGATCTCGACGCCGCGGATCAGGCGTTGGGGTCGCCGTAGGAGGCGGCGATGTCCTTGGAACTGGGCCAGCGGCTGTAGGTCGGCGACTGCGGCCAGCCCTCGGGGCTGTCCTGCCATTCCTCCTGCCTGCCGTAGGGGAGTGCGTCGATCAGGCCGAAGGTGTAGGCGAGCTGTTCGGTGCCGCGGCCGTCGGTGTGCCAGCTGCGGTAGACGGTGTCGCCGTCGCGCAGAAAGGTATTCACCGCGAAGCCCTCGCCGGGGCCAGCGCCCATGTCGGCGCCGAACGGGCTGTCGTGGGTCGAGTACCACGTCATCGTGTTGCCGACCCGCCGCTTGTAGGCGAGGGCCTCGTCGATCGGCCCCTGCGTGACGATCACGAAACGCGCGTCGTAGGCGGCGAGGAAATCCAGCCGCGCGTACTGGGCGGTGAGGCCGGTGCAGCCGGGGCACTGCCAGGTGTTCCCGTCGGTCCACATGTGGTGGTAGGTGATCAGCTGGGAGTGTCCGCCGAAGACGTCGGCGAGCGAAACATCGCTCCCGTCTTCGGCTTTCAGCGTGTAGTCGGGCAGCTGCACGGCGGGCAGGCGCCGACGTGCAGCTGCGACGGCGTCGAGTTCGCGCGTCGCGGCCTTCTCCCTGATCCGGAGCTTGTCGAGTTCGGTCTGCCAGGTGTCGCGATCGACGATGGTCGGTAGTGCGGTCATGCGGACCACTCCTTCAATGTGTACGGCGTGCACATTTGATATGTTCACACCGTACACTTCGTCGGAAGGGAGTTCAACAGTTGGCCTACCACCACGGTGACCTCGCCGCGGCGCTGGTCGAGGCCGGGCTGGAACTCACCAGGTCGGGCGGTCCCGACGCGCTGACGATCCGTGAGGTCACGCGCCGTGTCGGTGTCACGCCGAATGCCGCCTACCGGCACTTTCCCGACCGGCAGGCGCTGCTGCGCGCGGTGTCGGCCGCGATCGAGGCCGCGATGGCGACGGGGATGGCGGCCGAGCGCGGCTTGGTAGCGCCGCGGGAAAGCCTGCGCGCGGTCGGCCTCGGCTACATCGGATTCGCGCTGGCCGAGCCGGGCTGGTTCGCGGTCGCGTTCTTCGGCGCCGGCGACACCTCGCCGGAGTCGGTCCTCGCCTCGCCCGCCTATCTCGCGCTGGCCGACGCGCTCGACATGATGGTGCACATCGGCGATCTCGCGCCCGCGGCGCGCCAGGCAGCGACCTGGAGTTGCTGGTCCACGGTGCACGGATTCGCCGAACTCGCCCTGCGTGGGCCGCTGCGTCACCTCGACCGCTCCGAGCTGTGGAAGCTCGCCGAGCAGGCGGTCGACACGATCATCGCGGGGCTGCCGCGGATGGTGTGATCGGGGTCACTGTGACCAGTGGTACGTCGGTGTAAAGATGAAACGTTCGGGCTCCGCATGTACTCTGCAGGTGGAAGGGTGTGCCCGGGTGGGTACTCCAGGCGATCTGCATCGGCGAAGGCCTGCAGCGACTGCGAGGAGGTGGTGTTGCCATGCGCAGCGAACCCCCCAGTCGAAGGCCGCGCGGCGTCGCCCCTTCGTCCTCTCACTGATTTCCGGCCGATTCGGTTCGGCTGTGCGTGACGGTCGTGGCGGTGGACGCCCGCGGTGTGCAACACCGTCTCCCGATCCACTCTCGTAGCATCCACGCGGCCCGGCCGCGGGCATGCGCGCTGTCGCGCCAGAGGACTGTCCCATGTCGCAGATCGATCTCGTCGAAGCACGTCACGTAGCCACCGATACCGTTGTGCCGGAAGCGGATTCGCCGCGCACCGACCAGCCCGCCGTCGCCGAGGACCACTCGGTGACCGAGGCGCTGGAGATCCTGTCGGAATCGGTGCGCCACCTCGTCGAGACCCACCGGGTCGACGGCGCGATGGACTGGCTCGACAGCCGCCCGCCGCACGTCATCGCCGACGCGCTGGCCCGGATGGACGCCGTGCAGGCGGGCGTGGTGTTCCGGCTGCTCGACAAGGACCGCGCGATCACCGTGTTCGAGGAACTCGAGCCGGTGGATCAGCAGCAGATCCTGCAGGGCCTGCGCGAGAAGAGCTTCCGCGATCTCGTCGAGGCGATGGACCCCGACGACCGCGCCCGCATGCTGCACGAAGCCCCCGCCAAGGTGGCCAAGAAGGTCCTGGCCGGACTGAGCCCGCGCGAGCGCCGGATGACCGCCGCGCTGCTCGGCTACCCGGAGGGCTCGGTCGGCCTGTACATGACGCCGGAAGTCGTTGCGCTGCCGGACAATCTGACCGTCGCCCAGGCGCTGGCCTGGGTGCGGGCCAAGGGCGGCAACGCCGAGACCGTGTACACACTGCCCGTCGTCGACTGCGGTCGCCGGCTCACCGGCATCGTCGAACTGCGCGAGCTGGTGCTGCACGCGCCGGAGGCGATGGTGTCCGAACTCGTCGTCACCGAACCGGCTTTCGTGCGCGCCACCGACTCCGCCGAGAAGGCCGCGCGCCTGATGAGCTCGACCAACGACATCAACCTGGTCGTCGTCGACAGCGAGGACCGGGTCGTCGGGCTGCTCACCATCGACGACGCGATGGAGGTGCTCGAGGCCGCCGACAGCGAGGACGTCGCCAAGCAGGCCGGTTCGGCGCCGTGGGAGGGCCACTACATGGCCGCCAAGGTGTTCCAGCTGGCGCGTTACCGGGCGCTGTGGCTGATGCTGCTGCTGTTCGCCGCCACGCTGACCGTCAGTGTCACCGACGTGTTCTCGACGACCCTCGAGCAGGCGGCGAGTCTGGCGCTGTTCATCCCGCTGCTGATCGGCGCGGGTGGCAACGCGGGCGCGCAGGCCGCGACCGCGTGTGTGCGCGCGCTGGCCGTCGGCGAGGTGCGTGTCTCGGACCTGTTCAAGGTGATCTGGCGCGAATGCCGGGTGGGCCTGGTGCTGGGCAGCATGCTGGCCGCGGCCGGTCTGTTGATCGGCACGCTGTTCGTCGGGCCGAAGATCGCGATCGTCGTGGCCATCACCCTGGTGATCATCTGCGGCTGGGCGGCGACCATCGGCGGCACGATGCCGTTGCTGGCCAAGAAGTTCCGTATCGACCCCGCGGTCGTGTCGGCGCCGATGGTGACCACCCTGGTCGACGCGACCGGCCTGATCATCTACTTCACCACCGCCAAGCTCGTGCTGGGGATCTGAGTTCAGCCCGGCGGGAACAGGGTGAGCGCCTTGGCCATCACGTCCCTGGCGACATCGTCGGTGGCCGCGACCACTTCGACGATGGGGATGCGCCTGCCGAACGCGGTCGACTCGGCAGGTAGCTCGGGGCCGACGGCGGCGGTGTAGATCGGAATCCTGTTGTCGTAGACCGAGACCGACCGGTGCACGGTGCGGCCGTCGATGTGCTCCTCGGTGCTGTTGGCGGCCAGGTATTCGGGGACGCGGTACTCGTAGCCGACGGTGATCTTCTCGCCGCGGTAGCTGAACAGGCACTGGGTGAGGCGCTGCTCGTCGGATGGCACGGCGCCGGCGAGCTTGCCGCGGACCGTGCACGGGTCGGCGCCGAGCAGCACGGTCGGCACGGTGTCGGGGGAGGTGCCCTGGGGTGGCGACTGCAGCCAGCGCTCGATCATGCCGGGAATCAGTTCGTCGGCGACGGTGCACGGGTTCCTGCCGGGCGTGGACAGGCCGAGATAGAACGTGGCGCCTGCGGGGAAGTGGGCGGTCGCGCCGCAGGCGCGTGGCTCGCCCGCGTCGCGGTCGGGGACCAGGCGCACGGTCACGTCGCCGAGTTGTTTCGTCACGCCCCTGCCGCCAGGGGTGAGCCCGGTCAGCAGGGTGGCGTGCCAGGTCAGCGTCGTGCTCTCGCCCGGTGTGGCGCTGCCCAGAATCGCCCGGCACGAATCCAGGCCGACGGTGACGCTCTTGATGTCACCGAGGTGCCCCATCGCCTCGCGCGGCAGCACCGCGCACACATCGACCTGGCGCGTCGCCTGGGCCACCTCGTCGCGTTGCTGCTGGTTCTGCGGAACCTTCGACCAGAACTCCGGTGGCTGGGCCGGGATCAACGGGGCGGGCGGTGGTGGCAGCGTCCCGTAATCGGGAGCCTGGTCCGCATCGTCACCGCAGCCGGCGCAGACAAGCAACGCGGCAGCGGCGAGCACCATCCTGCGATACATCGGCACCCCTGTCCTCGGCGGACCCGGGCCGGACCAGCACCCGATCCACCCGAGTCTGCCCGCGCGGGCAATCCGGCCGCAAACATCCCGGACGGGTCGTTCTCAGAACGTTGTGACCGCCGCGGGCATCAGTTCAGCAGGGGCAGCGTTTCGCGCATGATCTTCTCGGCGACGGCGGAATCGGCCGTGACCGAGACCGTCGGCACCCGGGGTCCGAGCAGGGCGTCGGTCGCGCCCGCGGCGAGCGGCGGTCCGGCGACGGCGGACAGCGACGCGATGCCTGGCTGCGCTCCCGCCGTATCGAACCGGTACACCTGCCTGGCGCCGACCGTGAACGCGGGCAGATCATCGAGGATCGTGCGTTCCTCGTTGTAGTCGTAGGTGATGATCGCGTCGTGGCCGTCCACGGTCAGCTTGCAGGTGGTGACCCGCTGGTCGGCCACCGGCACCCGCACGCCGAGGAACGGGGCGACAGCGCACGGGTCGGCCCCGGTGACCACCGTCCGATCCGAGTCGGGGGAGCTGCCCTGAGCCGGTTCCGTACGCCACTGCACCAGCGCGATCCGCAGCAGCGCCTCGGTCGTGGCACACGCGTCCCGCGGCGCCCGCACGCTCATCGACAGATCGGCGCCGGACACGAACCGCGCCCACGCCTGACAGCTCCCACGCACCTGCGGATCGTCGGACTGCGCCGGTTCGTCGTCGAACAGCACCCGCACATCACCCATGGCCTGCTCGGTCACCGGCGCGTCCATCGTCGGCTCACCGGAGAACATCACCCCGGCACTCCAGGTCGCGTCGATCCCGGTCAAATGCCCGTCCACGGCGATATTCACCCGGCACTGATCCGGCCCGACATTGTCCACCGTCCGCACCTGCCCCAGCCCACCGAGCGCCGCCCGCGGCAGCAACGCACACACATCGATCGCCCGCACCTTCCGCAACACCGCGATCTTCTCCTGATCGGAAACCGCCGCGGTGGACCAGAACCCACCCCGCGGCATGCCGTCGCCCGCCGGCTCGCTCTGACACGCGACCAATGCCAGGGCTGCGGCAGTGAGCAGGATCGTCGGTCGCACAGTGGGTCCCCTTCGGTTCGGAGCGGTCAGGAGGCAGGAAACATCGTGAAGATCTGTCGCAGTACGTCTTTCGCGACGTCTTCGGATTCCGCGGCAACATTCACCACCGGCACAGGGCTGCCGAGGAGGCTGCTCGTCGCAGGCCCGAGCTCCGGTCCGACCACGACGGTGGCGCTGGCGTCCAGGATATGCACGACCCGGCCGTCGACGGTCTGCTCGTTCCGGCTCAGCAGTCCGCGGCCGCGGATCTCGTAGCTGACGACGACATCCTCACCGCGGTAGGTGAATCCGCAAGAGTTGAGGGTGGGCACACCGAAAGGTCCGGTGCCATCGAGATGCGCGCGGACGGCGCACGGGTCGGCGCCGTGCAGCGCGGTGCGCTTGGTGTCGGGTGAGGTGCCCTGTGGTGGACTTGTCAGCCACCGTCGCACGGCGCCATCGACCAGGGATTCCAGGCGCGCACACCCATCGGTTGTTGTCGGAGTGGTTGTCTGGAAGTAGATGGCGGCACCGGAGCGGAACTTCGCGGTGGCATTGCAGGTCTTCTCGTTACTCAGGTCCAGGGCCGAGGGCAGTATCGACAGGGTCACCTCGCCGAGTTGTTTCACGGTCGCGCCCGGCTGCGGGATATCACCGAACACGACCAGCGATGACCAGCTCACCTTGTCCTCGGTCGCGCCGGGCGAGGTCAGTTCGACACGGCAGGAGTCGGTTTGGTCGTTCTCGACGGTCTTCACCTCGCCGAGCGCGGCCAGTTCCGAGCGCGGAACCAGCGCGCAGACGTCGATCAGCCGGGCCCGCGCCGAAACCTCGGCCCGCTGCTCGTCGGTCTGCGGAACCGTCGACCAGAACGACGCGTCGACCGGTGGCAGCGTGGTCGTTGTAGGGGTCGCCGCGGTGGGGGAGGCCTGGTCGGTCCCGCACCCGCTGAGGGCGATGGCTGCCGCTATGAGCAGGATGAGCTGTCGCACGGGGGTCTCCTCCTCGGTGTCGGTCAGATTGCAGGGAAGAGCTCGGCGGTGTGGCCGAGGACTTCTCGGAGGACGGCGGGGTCGCGGCCCATCAGCTTGACGACCGGCACGCGGGGACCCAGCGTCGATGGTGGTTCCGCCGACGTCAGCGGTGGCCCGAGAATCGCCCCGTACCACGAGGTTTCGGTGAGACTGCGCAGGTCGTAGCCAGGATGCCCGTTGACGACCAGGATCGGGTCGCCCTGGGCCACGATGCCACGCTGGTTGTAGAGGTACTGCAGATCGACCGTGGTGCCCCGGTACTCGAACACACACGCGTGCAGGTACTGCTTGTCCGCCGGGGTGGAGACGCCGAGCCGGGACAGCACGGCGCAGGGATCGGCATCGGCTAGCCGGGTCTTCGGAGTATCCGGCGAGGTGCCGACTACGGGCTGAGTGCGGAGCCGGTCGAGCGTACCGGGCAGCACCCGGTCGACCACGGCGCACGGCTCGTCGGCGACGGGGGTCGACACCTGCAGGAAGACACCGACGGTGGCTGGGAACCACGAGGTCGCCATGCAGGAATGGATCTGAACGCCCGGGTCCGGCTCGGAGTCCCGTTCAGAGACGACCGTCGCGTCCCCGATGCGGCTCTCGACACCACCCGGGAATTTGTCCGGCGCGTCGGCGGACACCGTCAACGACCAGCTCAGCCGGGTCTTCTCGGCGAACTCGGTCGAATTCAGCTCCGCGGCACAGGTATCGGGGGCGCTCGCCGCCACGCTGAGCACCGTGCCGAGCTCGCCGAGCGTCTCGCGCGGGATCAACGCGCAGGGATCGATGGCGCGGGCGGCGGCCAGGACGGCCAGCCGCTGCTCGTCGGTGTCCGGCGCGGTGTTCCAGGCGATCGGCGGACGCACGGTCACCGGTCGCGGATCCTCACACGCTGTCGAACCGAGCAACAGCGCCACCGGAACGGCGGCTCCTATGAGACGGCGAAGCATGAACGATCCCCCTGCGGTGATGCCCGTCCGGCGTGGACGCACGAGCCGCAGTTTGCCGGGTGCTGGGTGTGAATGCAAAGCGCTGGAGTGGCCGGATTCACCCGGGGCGGGGTTCCCGCACGCATGGGGCGAATCACTGGTGAGGCGATGGTGGCGCGGCGGCGGTCGTGGCGCACAATAGGGGCCGCGTGTGTGGTGCGGGCGCTCGGTCGAGGAGGCCGGGTTCGACGCGCCGCAACACAAGCTGTTGTGCTTACTGGCGTTGTCACCCACTACGAGTAGTGTTCAGGGTGAAGGGCTCGTGCACGGCGGCGGTGCGGGTCAAGGGTCTGGCGGAAAGGTGTGGAGGCGGAATGAAGCTCATCGATCGGGTAAGCGCCATCAATTGGAATCGGGTGCCCGATGAGAAGGACGCCGAGGTCTGGGATCGCCTGACCGGCAACTTCTGGCTGCCGGAGAAGGTCCCGGTGTCCAACGACATCCCCTCCTGGAACACCCTGACCACCGACGAGAAGCAGCTCACCATGCGGGTCTTCACCGGCCTGACGCTGCTGGACACCATCCAGGGCACCGTCGGCGCGGTCTCGCTGATCCCGGACGCGCTGACCCCGCACGAGGAGGCGGTGTACACCAACATCGCGTTCATGGAGTCGGTGCACGCCAAGAGCTACAGCTCCATCTTCTCCACCCTGTGCTCCACCAAGGAGATCGACGAGGCGTTCCGCTGGTCGGAGGAGAACCGCAACCTGCAGCGCAAGGCGGAGATCGTCCTGTCGTACTACAACGGCGAGGACCCGCTCAAGCGCAAGGTCGCCTCCACGCTGCTGGAGAGCTTCCTGTTCTACTCCGGCTTCTACCTGCCGATGCACTGGTCCTCGCGGGCCAAGCTGACCAACACCGCCGACATGATCCGCCTGATCATCCGCGACGAGGCCGTGCACGGCTACTACATCGGCTACAAGTACCAGAAGGGCCTCGAGCTGGTCTCCCAGGCCGAGCGCGACGAGCTCAAGAACTACACCTTCGAGCTGCTCTTCGAGCTCTACGACAACGAGGTCGACTACACCCAGGACCTCTACGACGAGGTCGGACTCACCGAGGACGTCAAGAAGTTCCTGCGGTACAACGCCAACAAGGCGCTGATGAACCTCGGCTACGAGGGCCTGTTCCCGAAGGACGAGTGCGAGGTGAACCCGGCGATCCTGTCGGCGCTGTCGCCCAACGCCGACGAGAACCACGACTTCTTCTCCGGCTCGGGCTCGAGCTACGTCATCGGCAAGGCGGTCAACACCGAGGACGAGGACTGGGCTTTCTGACCGAATCAGGTCCATGACGACGGCGGCGCACCCCTGCTTCTCCTCCTGATAGGTGAATTTCCCGGGCTCCTCGGCCGGGCGCTGCCCGGCTTGGCCCGGGGGCCGCCCGGACCTCAGGCTGCGGCGAGCGGTTACCGCC
>NZ_JBHXAY010000088.1:0-30454 GCF_042728775.1 Nocardia sp. NPDC060259 | reverse complement strand
GATCGCGACGTCGGGGAGGCGTCGCGATCAGCGGGTTCGGTGAGTTCTCGTCCTCAGCAGGCCACGGTCAGCGTGGCGCGCTTGCGGGTCGCGGCGGCGCGCACGGCGGCACCGAGGGCGACGACCGGCGGGACCCAGCGGGCCTCGGCCGGAGCGACGCCCCAGGAGGCGGAGCCCGCGGCGAGCTGAGTCGGGGGCAGCGGGATGCTGGCACCGTCGGTGTGCACGACGACGCCGGCCTCGCGCATGGCCTCGATCGCCATAGCGGCCTTGCGGACACCGGTGACGAGGTGGATCTCGCGACGCTCCTGGCCCGGGATCTCGATCACGGGGCCGGACAGGTTGTTGGCGCGCAGGAAGCGACGGACCTCGCCCGCCATCTCACCGGTGATCTCGATTGCCGAGACCTCGTCGTCGGTGATCAGGCACAGGCCATTGGCCGTTTCGGCAACCGTCCAACCCCGCGCGGCGTACTCCTGCGCGGCGGCACCTTTCTCGGCGGCCGTGGTTGTGGTCGGAAACGTCGTGCGCACTGTGTTCTCCATTCCCCGAAGAGCTCTGTTCCTGCGTTCATGGGTCGTATCGGACCGGGGTGGCAGTCTTGTTACGCCGTTCTCGAAAAATATTCGCGACTGTCTGGTTCGTCTCACTCCGCAGACCTTCGCTATCGGAGGATGCGGCCCGGCAGGGTTGGCGTAGGGGCCGAAACCGGGCAGGATTCGGCATATGACCGAAGCGCCGGGCACCACCCCGTCTTCCGAGGGGGAACCCGAGGAGTTCGAAGCCGAATCACGCTGGCTCTCTTGGAAAGAGACCGACGTGAAGCGCGCGGCGCGGCGGGCGGCGCAGACCGGCGACGACGAGAACGCGGACGATTCGGACATACCACGCGACGCGGGTTTCGATGACCCGTTCCGCAGCACCGGATCGGCCAAGCAGTGGGCCGCCGAAGTGCTGCGCTCGCTGGTCGATGTCCAGTTCCGCAGGCCGGCGACCAGAACGTTGCTGCCGCTGGCCTACATCCTCGGCGTCGTCTCCTTCGGCATCGGCATTCCGGTGGTGCTCACGGTGCTGGCGTGGCGGGCGTCGGCGCTGCTCGGCATCCTCGCCGCGCTGGTCGCGATCCCGCTCGGGCTGACGATCGCGGCCGCGGTGCGGTTGATGCTGGAGTTCGCGAGCAACGCCGCCCGGCTGGCCGGCCGGGTCGAGCACATCAGCGACTTGGCCGACGGGTTGTTCCAGGCGCTCTCCGATGTCGCCGAGCCGGTGAACCAGCTCTCCGAAGACGTTCGTGCCGTGCAGTTCTGGCGCTTCAGGAAGAAAAAGTAGCTCCGGGCTAGTACTTGAACTAGGTGTTGCGCGATGTCCGATTCATTGTGAAACAATCCGTACGCAGATCCGACGCGTAGGTCGGCTGCGTAGGGCGGTCTCCGAAAGAGATGGGGGAGGCCGGATTTGGATAACAGGGGGGAAGTATGGCTTCACCACAGGGCGTCACCGGTTCGACGATGCCGCGCAGGCAGCTGGGCAGGCACTTACGTGACCTGCGTAATCAGGCGCGGATGACGACGAGGACCGCGGCGGCGCAACTCGAGTGGTCGGAAGCGAAGATCTGGCGGATCGAGACCGGTCAGACCTCGTTGCGCAGCCTCGACGTCGAGGCGATGTGCAAGGTGTACGGCGCGCCCGCGGAGCTCGTCGAGCCGCTGGCCGCCTTGGCTCGCGAAACCAAGGCACGGGGATGGTGGACGAGCTACGGCGATGTGATCCCGGAGGGCTTCGAGGTCTACATCGGGCTGGAGGAGGCGGCCACCGGGCTGTCGATCTACGAGGACGGCCTGGTCCCGGCGCTGTTGCAGACCGAGGACTACACCAGGGCGCTGCTCGAGCAGACCGTGCCAGGGCTGACCGAGGCCGAGCTCGGGCGCAGGCTGCGGGTGCGCGAGGCCAGGCAGGCGCTGCTCACCCGCGCGGATTCGCCGTTGCGGCTGCAGGTGGTGCTGGCCGAGGCGGTGCTGACCCGGCGCATCGGTGACGACCGGGTGCTGGCCGCCCAGCGCGCGCGGCTGCGCGAGCTGGCCGGGCTCGACACGGTCCGGATTCAGGTGATGCCCGGTGATACCGGCTATCACGCCGGCCTGGAATCGGGCCGGTTCGTGATCCTGGACTTCGGCGTCGACGGCTCGCTCGACCGGCCGGAACCGCCGGTGGTCTACGCCGAGACCTTCGCGGGCTCGGCCTATCTGGACAAGCCCGCCGACTACGAGCGCTACCGCGGCGCGTTCACCGACATCAGCGCGGCGGCATCCGGCGCGCCGTAGCTCCTACCAGGAGTTGGCGAGCACCGCACGGTGCGTGGGCAGGGCTCGGTCGTAGACCGCCCTGCCCTTTTCCGTCAGGTGGACGAAGATGGCGCGGCGGTCCTCGGCGCACATGGTGCGCTCGACGAGGCCGTCTTTCTCCAGCCTGGCTACGGCGCGCGAGAGCGCGCTCTGACTCAGGTAGATGTCACCGGCCAGTTCGGTCATCCGGTACTTCTGACAGGCCGCGTCGACCAGGCGATCGAGTGTCTCGAATTCGCTGAGTCCGATGCGGTGCTGGTGCTGAAGCGCCTTCTCCAGTGCGCAGCTCACGGCGGCGTGCCGATCGAGCAGTTCGCGCCACTGGCCGACCAGCTCGGTGGGCGCTTCGTTGCGCCGAGCTGATGCTGTGGCCGGGTTCGACATGGCCCCATCTTAGTGACCCGAGCATGTCCATGCAACCGCAATTTATGTGTTGGCAATTAATGCGTGTGCATGTAATGTCCTCCGCATGACTTCGCCAGCAACGCTCTCGGCCGCAGATCAGGCGACCGATCCGACCAGGTGGCCGCTTCGCCTCTGGGGCATGCTGATCACCCTGTGCATCGTTCTGTTCCTCGACGGTCTCGACGTCTCGATGATCGGCGTCGCGCTGCCGTCCATCGGCGCCGAACTCGATCTGTCCACCTCCACCCTGCAGTGGCTCGTCAGCGGCTACGTCCTCGGTTACGGCGGCCTGCTGCTGCTCGGCGGGCGCACCGCCGACCTGCTCGGACGCCGCAAGGTCTTCCTCATCGCGCTGGCGGTCTTCGCCGTCGCCTCGCTGGTCGGCGGCCTGGTCAGCGACCCGACGCTGCTGATCGTCACCCGCTTCATCAAGGGCCTCGCCGCCGCGTTCACCGCGCCGACCGGCCTGTCGATCATCACCACGACCTTCGCCGAAGGAAAGGCGCGCAACAAGGCGTTGTCCATCTACACCGTCTTCGGTGCCGGTGGTTACTCCATGGGCCTGCTGTTCGGCGGACTGATGACCGGCGTCGGCTGGCGCTGGACCTTCCTGCTGCCGGTCCCGATCGCCCTTGCCGCCCTGGTCGCCGCGTTCGTGCTGGTGCCCAAGGACGGTAAGGCCGAGGAGGGCGGGCACGATCTGCTCGGCGCGCTGCTGTCCACCGCGGGCATGCTGCTGCTGGTCTACACCGTGGTCACCGCGCCGGAGGTCGGCTGGACCTCGCTCCGCACGGTCGGTTCGTTCCTCGCCGTCATCGCCCTGTTCGCCGCGTTCGTGATCACCGAGCAGCGGGTGAAGCACCCGCTGGTTCGCCTCGGCATCCTGCGCAAGGTGTCGCTGGTGCGGGCCAGCCTGGCCATCATCGCGGTCGCCGGTTCGTACTTCAGCTGGCAGTTCATCGTCACCCTGTACATGCAGGACACGCTGGGCTGGTCGGCGCTGAAGCTGGCGATGGCGCTGCTGCCGGTCGGCATCCTGGTCGTCGGGTCGGCGTTCTTCTCCGAGAAGCTGATCGACCGCTTCGGCACCGGGCCGGTCATCGCCGTCACCATGTCCGTGATGGCCCTGGGCTACCTGCTGTTCCTGCGGGTCGACACCGCGCCGGACTACCTGACCGTGCTGCTGCCCGCCATCTTGCTGATCGGCATCGGCTGGGTCGGTTTCCCGGCGATCAACGTGCAGGCCACCAGCGGTATCGATGACGACGAGCAGGGTCTGGCGGCCGGCGTGCTGCAGACCTCCATGCAGGTCGGCGCGGCCATCGTGCTCGCGGTGACCACCGCGATCGTCACCTCCGGCGGGCACGGCGCCGGTGCGACGCCGCAGCAGATGCTCGACACCTACCGGCCTGGCCTCGAGTTCGCCGCGGGCGTCACCATCGTCGGCGCGCTGGTCGCCCTGACGGTCTTCCTGCCGCGGTTGACCCGGTCGCGGGTCGCCGAGGTTCCGGTCGCCGAGGAGAAGGTCCTCGAGCCGGTCGCCTGATCGGATAGCGCCGGACGGCACCACCTTGCGCAGGTGGTGCCGTCCGTCGTTTCACGTGGATCAAGAAAAAGGCGGGGCCACTTCGTCTTTGGCGGAGCGGATATAGGTGAGCCTGCTGCCGTCGCGGCCCTCGGTCGGCCACTCGATCCCGAGACGCGGATCGAAAGCGTCCATGTCCCGGTCGAATTCGGGGGTGTATTCCAGCGAGCACAGGTAGGTGACCGTCGAGCCGTCCTCCAGTGAGAGGATGGCGTGGCCGAGGCCCTCGGACAGGAACACCGAGCGGCGGTGCACGTCGTCGAGCAACACACTGTCCCAGCGTCCGTAGGTCGGCGAGCCGGGCCGCAGATCGACGACGACGTCGAGGAACGCCCCGCGCACGCAGGTTACGTACTTGGCCTGACCCGGCGGGTCCTCGGTGTAGTGGATGCCGCGCAGCACGCCTGCCGCCGAGACCGAGGTGTTCACCTGGTGCAGCTCGAACGGCCGCCCGGTGGCCTTCTCGAACTCCGAGGCCTTGAACGATTCGCAGAACATGCCGCGGTCGTCGCCGAGCAGCCGCGGGGTCACCTCCCACGCGCCGGGGATGGCCAGTTCACGGATCTGCATGCTTACCAGTCTTTCCCGCGGTCGATCAGATCCAGCAGATAGCGGCCGTAGCCGGAGCGCACCATCGGTTCGGCCAGCTCGCACAGCTGGTCGTCGGTGATCAGCCCGCGCCGCCACGCCACCTCCTCCGGCACGCCGATCTTGAGGCCCTGGCGTTCCTCGATGGTGCGTACGTAGTTGGCGGCGTCGAGCAGCGAGTCGAAGGTGCCGGTGTCGAGCCAGGCGGTGCCGCGGGCGAGCACGTCGACGCTGAGCTTGCCCTGCTCGAGGTAGGCGCGGTTGATGTCGGTGATCTCGTACTCCCCGCGCGCCGACGGGCGCAGCTCGCGGGCGATGTCGACCACGTCGTTGTCGTAGAAGTAGAGGCCGGGGATGGCGTAGTTCGAGCGCGGCACCTTCGGCTTCTCCTCGATGGAGACCGCGCGGCCCTGCTCGAACTCCACCACGCCGTAGGCGGTCGGGTCGCTGACCCAGTAGGCGAACACGGCGCCGCCGTCGATGTCGTGGAAGCGGGCCAGGCTGGAGCCGAGGCCGGGGCCGTGGAAGATGTTGTCGCCGAGGACCAGGGCGGCGGGCTCGGCGCCGATATGGCCGGCACCCAGCACGAACGCGCGCGCGAGACCGTCGGGTTCGGGCTGCACCACGTAGCTGATCGAGACGCCGAACTGGCTGCCGTCACCGAGCAGCCGGGCGAACGCGTCGGCATCCTCCGGCGTGGTGATCACCAGAATGTCGTCGATCCCTGCCAGCATGAGGGTGGACAACGGGTAGTAGACCATGGGCTTGTCGTAGACCGGGACGAGCTGCTTGCTCACCCCGCGCGTGATGGGGTGCAGCCGCGAACCCGTGCCGCCCGCCAGGATGATTCCGCGCATGGGGGCAGTCTGCCAGTTCCCGCTCACGCGGAGTCGGGGAGGTTCCGACACGTCGACGAAATGGTCACGAACGTTTCGTGACCGGGTGTGTCGGGCGATTAACGAGACAGACATCGCGTTCATCTGATTATGTGAGCATCGATGTGTGAAACATCACCGTGTTAGATGTCAGCGTCGACATCCGTTCCGGGGGCCTGCCCTGGTCCGCGGTCGACGCGCCAGCTGTGAGGTAGGTGCGCGATGGCAACGCCCAAGATCGCCGGAATCGGTGTGTTCAGCGGGGTCGCGCCCGCCACCACAGCCAAGAGTACGAGCAAGCCCCACCCCCAGGGCATCATCGTGAACTCCGGCCGGAGCAGCACCTCCTCGCGGGTCCTGATGGGCGCGTGCGTCGGCGTCATCGGACCGCTGCTGCGGACCGTCCCGATCAACAGGGCGACCATCCCGATCGGCGCCGCCGCCGTCGACCTGCTCTCCCGGCTGCGGCCCGAACCGCACGGCATCGAGCGCGAGCAGATCCAGATGGACGGCTTCAAGATGGAGATGGTGCGGCCCGCCGGCGGCTCGCGCGCGCTGCGCCACGGTGCGGTGCTGTACATGCACGGCGGCGGATTCGCGGTCGGCGGCCTGCAGTCGCACCGGGCGATCGTCGCGGGTGTGGCTCGGCGGACCGGACTGCCGGTGCTGAATGTGGAGTACCGGCAGCTGCCAGGCCGCTCGATCAGCTCGGCGATCGACGACTGTGTGCTCGCCTACCGCTGGCTGCTGCGCCACGGCGCCGATCCGGCCAGGATCGTCTTCGCTGGTGACTCCGCCGGTGGTTACCTCACCTTCGCCACCGCGCTGCGCTCCCGCGAGATCGGGCTGCCGCTGCCCGCTGCGCTGGTCGGGCTGAGCCCGCTGCTCGACCTGGACTACCGGGCCAAACAGGGATACGTCAACGTCAGCCGGGACGCGTACATCCCGCTGTCGGGCCTCGAGGCTGTCGTCCGGCTCGGTGCCGAGACCGAGGGCCCGCTCGACCCGGCGCTGTCGCCGGTCAACGCCGACCTCGCCGGACTGCCCCCGGTCCTGCTCATCGCCGCGGAGGACGAGCTGCTGCGCTACGACTGCGAGCTCATGGCCCATCGGCTCAGCGCGGCGGGTGTCCCCAACACCCTCGAGCTGTGGCGCGGCCAGGTGCACGCGTTCATGAGCATCCTGCCGAGCATGCCGGAGAGCCGCTCGGTGCTCGGGCGGGTCGCCAAGTTCGTCCGGGTCGCCCTGGAACCCGCCCAGCGGGCCAGGACCGCATAGAAGCTATCGAACTGGCTCGGACGTCCTGATCACGATCGGCCGGACGAGCCTCCTACCTGAAGAAGCCCCGCCCGGCAGGTGCGCCGGACGGGGCTTCCGCTGTACACGGTCCCGGATTACTTGGCGGGAGCCTTGAACGGCGCGTTGATGGTGGTGAAGTACTGGATGGCCGCACCGATCGCGACCGGAGCGGTGATGAAGATCTGGCCCGCGATGGCGCCGACCGGGCCGACCAGCAGGGCGCCGGCGATGCAGCCGACGGCGGCGGCGGGCAGGAAGGGGCCGAGCAGGCCGACGATGGTGCCCAGGGCGACCGTGCCCGCGAGCACGCCACCGAGGACGCAACCCACAGCGGCGCCACCGAGGCCACCGACCAGCGCGCCGATGGAGGCGCCCATCGAGATGGTGGAGGTCAGCCTGCTCCAGGCCGCGACCTCACGGTCGTACTCGCTCTTCCACGGCGCCTTGTCCTCGAAGGGCAGCGCGACGGGCTTGTAGACGGCCTTGGCCGGGTCGAGCTGCGGGGTGAGGACGGCCTTGTTGCCCGAGATCTCGGCGGCAATCGGTAGCTCGAACTCGTCTAGGCGGAACGACAGCGGGGTGGCGGCGATGGTGTCGCCGTTGGCGGCCTTGATCTTGAAGGCGCCGTCTTCGGCGACCAGCGAACCCGCGTCGGTGGTGATGACGGACGTGCCGTTCACTTCCTGGGCGGTGTAGTTGATCGGGGCGGCCTCGGTGGGGGCGGCGTTGACAGCACCGGCGGTGACGCCCATGGCGGCGATCAGCAGGGCCGAGGTCGCGGCGAACTTCTTGATGAGCATGAGCGTGGGAGTCCTCAATGTCGATGCGGTGCAGGGGGATCAATGCATGAAGCCCCGCCCGGCAGGCCGGGCGGGGCTCCTGGCTCGCGTATTCAGTTGTGCGAGTTCAGTTGTGCGTCGTTCGAGACCGGATTACTTGGCCGGCGCGGTGAACGGCTGGTTGATGGTGGTGAAGTACTGGATGGCAGCACCGATGGCGACGGGGAGGCTGATGAAGATGTTGCCCGCGATGACGCCGACCGGGCCGACCAGCAGCGCGCCCGCGATGCAGCCGACGGCGGCGGCAGGCAGGAAGGGGCCGAGCAGGCCGACGATGGTGCCCAGGGCGACCGTGCCGGCGAGGACGCCACCGAGGACGCAACCGACGGCAGCGCCGCCGAGGCCACCGACCAGCGACGCGATGGAGGCGCCCATGGAGATGGTGTCCTTCATGCGGTTGAAGGCGGCGAGCTCACGGTCGTACTCGGACTTCCACGGGGCCTTGTCCTCGAAAGGCAGGGCGACCGGCTTGTACACGGCCTTGGCCGGGTCCAGCTGCGGGGTCAGGACGGCCTTGTTGCCCGAGATCTCGGCCGCGATGGGCAGCTCGAAGTCGTCGAGACGGAAGGTCAGCGGGGTGGCGGCGATGGTGGTGCCATCGGCGGCCTTGATCTTGAAGGCGCCTTCTTCCTCGACCAGCGAGCCCGCGTCAGTGGTGATGACGGACGTGCCGTTGATCTCCTGGGCGGTGAAGTTGACCGGGGCCGGGGCCTCGTTCGGCGCAGCGTTGACGGCGCCGGCGGTGACGCCCATGGCGGCGATCAGCAGCGCCGAGGTGGCGGCGAATTTCCTCATCAGCATTTTCGTTGAACCTCGATGTTGGAGCGTTCGGAGGGGACTCGATGATCAAAATCCCCTGCAGCTAACGCGCGGTGAACCGGCCGTGACCGTCTATTCAAATTCTGTTCACCGGCGATACCCCAGGACCAGTGCGTTGCTCGAAACCTGAGCGTTGACCGGGCTTTTTCTCAGGAAACCAGACTCTGAGTCGTAACCTACCCACCCGTAGTGTGACTGACATCACAGTGTAAATACCTAGAGCGTCTCGGCAGTGCGACAGTACGGCAACGGATTTCGGGCGGACTCCGCCGCACGGCGGGCATGCGCGAGCACGTATCGTTGGCGTGGTGCGAGTGCTCGTAACCGGCGGGGCCGGCTTCATCGGTGCGAATTTCGTCCAGCAGACCGTGGTCACGCGCCCGGATGTCCACGTGACCGTCCTCGACGCGCTCACCTACGCGGGAAACCGCGCGTCGCTGGATTCGGTCGCCGATCGGATCGAATTCGTGCACGGCGACATCGCCGATCTCGACCTGGTCGACAATCTGGTCAGCGGCGTCGACGCGGTGGTGCATTTCGCCGCCGAATCGCACAACGACAACTCCCTTGCCGAGCCGTGGCCGTTCGTGCAGACCAATATCGTCGGCACCTACTCGCTGCTACAGGCGGTGCGCCGCCACGATGTGCGCTACCACCACGTCTCCACCGACGAGGTGTACGGCGACCTCACCCCCGACGACCCCGCCTTCACCGAAACCACCGCCTACAACCCGTCGAGCCCGTATTCGGCGACGAAAGCGGGCAGCGATCTGCTGGTGCGCGCCTGGACCCGGTCGTTCGGCGTCCGCGCGACGCTGTCGAACTGCTCCAACAATTACGGCCCGTATCAGCATGTGGAGAAATTCATCCCACGCCAGATCACCAATTTGATCGACGGTGTGCGCCCGCGTCTCTACGGCGCCGGTCATCAGGTGCGCGACTGGATCCACGTCGACGACCACAATCGCGCGGTGTGGGACATTCTCGACCGCGGCCGGATCGGCCAGACCTACCTCATCGGCGCCGAGGGCGAACTCGACAATCTCAGCGTCGTCCAGCTCATTCTGCAGGCCTTCGACCGCGATCCCGCCGACTTCGATCACGTGACCGACCGGCCTGGCCACGACCAGCGCTACGCCATCGACGCGAGCCTGCTGCGCGAGGAACTCGGCTGGTCACCGCGGTACGCGGACTTCCGGGCAGGCCTGGCCGACACCATCACCTGGTACCGCGAGAACGAAAACTGGTGGCGGCCCAAGAAGGCCGCCACCGAACGCGCCTACGCCGCGGCGGGCGAAAAGAAGCTCTGACCCCCACCGTCGTCCGGGGAATTATCCCCAGACGACGGTGTAATACGTTGCGGCCGCGCCGATCAGCGCGAAAACCGACGCGCAGGTGACGGCGATCGCCGTTGCGCGAGTGGGAATCACGCCGTCGGAATCGGTGAGCCGCAAGGGAACCCAGCGCGCGACAACAGCCAGGCCCATGATCGCCAGCGGCACGAAATACCGGCCCTGCACGCCGTCGATGATGTAGAAATCGACCGGCGTGAACGACATGTACAGCGTCACGTAGATCATCGCCACGCTCGCCAGCACCGTCAGCGCCACGATCAGGGTGCGCCGGAAAGTGGCCGTCACGACGCTCATCCGGTCGGCGATACCGAAACTCACCGCGAAGGCGATCAGGCACGCCAGCATGGATATCGCGGGCACGTCGACATAGGCGAAGCCGAGTTCACCGAAGAACTGGTTGAACCAGCGGTGGTCACGCAGCGCGATGCTCTCGCCGAAGGTGTGCACGAATTGCACCGGGTCGCCGAGGATTCCCTTCAGCTGGTCACCGGGACGCACCTCGTACCACTGGTGCGGCGGGCGCATCAGGCCCATACCCTCGCCGGTCGGCGCGGCAATCTTGGTCCACGCCAGGAAAAGCGTGGCGCCGGTCGCGGCGAACGCCCACGGAACCAGCTTGAGTTTCCCGGCGAATCCCAGCCGGTCGGCGGGTATCACGACAACGAGCATCGCCAGCAGCACATATGTCGGTTTGCTCAGCGGCAGCGCGATCGTCGCGGCCAGCAGCGCACCGGTTTCCACCGGCCGCAGCCGATCGCCGACGAACAGCGCCTCGAGCAGCAGCGCCGACACCATGATCGCGAGCGCGTTGGTGAGCGTGTCCGCGGTGACGGTGCCCGCCTGGAACAGCGCGATCGGCAGCACCGCGACGGTGAACACCAGCCACTGGCTGCGCCGCTCCCGCAGCGCGTACAGCGCGAAGCCGACGATCGCGAGGTAGGTGATCAGCCCGGCCAGCCGGGTCAGCAGAGACATCCCGCCGATATTCAGGCCGAGCGCCTCACCGAGCCGGATGCCCACGGCGGCGGGCACATACGGCACCGGCGAGTAGGCGGCGGTGTTGGTGAACCACATGGGCTTGGTGGCCGCGGAGATCTCGGCGTCGCCCAGCCGGTCGTAGGCGGCGGGGTCGGCCACCATGGCATTGGGCTCGTCGGACTCGTCGGGGTTGTCGTTGTAGTCGCGGAAGGCGTAGCCCATCAGCTCGTCGACGCTGACCGGGATCTGGCCGCCGTAGGCGACACCGCGATCGTCCGCGATGCGCTGCGGGAACACCCCGCCGTGCGCGACCTGGTAGGCGCGGCCGAACTGGGTGATCTCGTCATGGCCCCAGAACGTCGGCGTGAGCACGGCGAACAGCGCGCCGAACACGGTCGCGATCACGGCGAACGCGACGGTGGCCGCGCCCAGCTTGTCGGTCAGCGTGCGGACCGGCGCGAGGGCGCGGTCCTTGGTGCTCGGTGCGGGAGTTGCGGTTTTGCTGAGCTCGGCGGTGGTGTCCGGCTCGGTCGAAATCGTCACCGACGGTCTCCGGCAGCGACGTCGTCGTTCACCCCGGCCGCGGAATAGCGCAGATAGACCAGTCGCGCCGCCTCGTGCCGGGACCGGCGGATGCCGTCGAGGATCATGCCGGCGGTCCAGGCGAGGCTGCCGAGCAGCATCAGCGTGAACGCGAAGAACAGCGTCGGGAACCGCGCCACCTCGTTGGTGTTGTAGAACTCGATCACGATCGGGACGGTCAGGATCAGCGACACCAGCCAGGCCAGCGTGCCGAACAGGCCGTAGAACGCCACCGGGCGCTCGTGCCTGGCCAGGCCGAGGATCAGCGCGAGGATCTTGGTGCCGTCGCGGTAGGTGCGCAGCTTGGACTCGCTGCCCGCCGGGCGGTCACGGAAACCGACCTGCACCGCGGTCTGCGGTACCCGCAGGTGCAGCGAGTGCACGGTCAGTTCCGTCTCGATCTCGAACTCGCGCGAGACGGCGGGGAAGCTCTTGACGAACCGGCGGGAGAACACCCGGAAGCCGCTCAGCATGTCTTCGACGTTCTCGCCGAACACCTTGCCGACGACGCCGTTGAGCACCTTGTTGCCGGTCTCGTGACCCGAGCGGTAGGCGTTGGTGTCCTCGTCCTGCTTGCGCACGCCGAGCACGTGATCGTAGGGGCCATCGAGCAGCGTCTTGATCATCAGCGGTGCCGCGGACGCCTCGTAGGTGTCGTCGCCGTCGATCATCACGTAGACGTCGGCCTCGATGTCGGCGAAGGCGCGGCGCACGACGTTGCCCTTGCCCTTGGTGTTCTCGTAGCGCACGATCGCCCCGGCCTCACGTGCGCATTCGGCGGTGCGGTCGGTGCTCAGGTTGTCGTAGACGTAGACGACGATCCCCGGCACGGCGGCCTTCAGGTCGGCGACGACCTTGGCGACCGCGGCCTCTTCGTTGTGGCAGGGGACCACGGCGGCAATGCGAAGCTCGGTGGAGTCCACCCGGGTCAATCCTCGATGTAGGCAGCAGTGGGACACCGGGAGGGTACACAGCGCGCGTCGGATCCGCTCACCCGGTTCAGCGAGCTTAACGCGGGACCGAACGGGCCATCGGTGTACGGTCGGCCCGTGTCCCACCCCGAGTTGTCCGAGCCGGTCCCCGCGTCCTTGATGTCGAAGGTGGTGACGGCACTGCGGCAGGGGGCGGCGTTCCTCGTCGTCGGCGCGATCGGATTCCTGGTCGACGCGGGCACCTACAACCTGCTCGTCTTCTGGGGCGGTGGATTCTCCTTCTCCGAAGGTGTGCTGTATCACTCTCCGCTGCTCGCCAAGATCATCGCGATCGCGGTGGCGACGGTGGTCACCTACTTCGGCAACAAGTGGTGGACGTTCTCCCACAAGAAGACCGACAACCCCGGTCGTGAATACCTTTTGTACGCGGTATTCAACGTGGTCGCGATCGGCCTGCAACTCGGCTGCCTCGGCTTTTCCCGCTATGTGCTCGACCTGTCCTCGCCGCTGTCGGACAACATTTCCGGCACGTTGATCGGCCAGATCGTCGCGGTCGTATTCCGCTATTGGGCCTACGACAAATTCGTCTTCACCGGCTCTTCGGCAACCGAAGAGCAACACGCGCGGGGTGCGGCGACCCCTCACTGACGGCGCGACAACGCCGGGCGATTGATATCCTCACCCCCGCCTGCCGCGCCGCCCTTTCTTTACGTGACTGCTTGCGTCGGCGCAGTCGATACCGAGAATTTCGAGGACTTCATGGAACAGTCGGCTACGGGAGCCGTGACCGAATCGAACGATCGGCGCGACGCCGCGCCGGAATCGCTGCGTGGCGAACACGTGGCGCCGGAGCGGCTGGTGCTGGCCAGGGGCATATTCACCGGTCCGTCGGCCCGGGTGAGCGACGAGCTCTACGCCGTCGTGAAGGGTGGCGCCGCGGTCCGCGAGCGTCTGGCGCTGCACCTGCCCAAGGGCGCCACCGCGCACACCAACACCTACTTCGGCCGCTTCGCCGCCAGCTACTGGCAGCGCTGGACCACCGTCACCGAGGTGACGGTGAGCGCGACCCTCGAGGTCGGTGACAAGGCCAACGTGCGCCTGGTCGCCTCCGACATCGCGGGCCACCGCCGCATCATCGCCTCGCTCGTGGCGACCAGCAGCGGCCGCGTCAGCCTGAGTGCCCCGCTCGACCAGTACGTCGACGGCGGCGCGCTGTGGCTCGAGTTCGACGCCATCGGCGGCCCGCTCGGCATCACCGAGCTCGCCTGGACCGCGCAGGCCCCGGAGAAGGTCCGCCCGGTCGCGATCGCGATCTGCACCTTCAACCGGGCCGAGGACTGCGCGCACACCGTGGCCGCGCTGGCCTCGGACGCGACCGTGCTCGGCGCGATCGACGCCGTCTACGTCGTCGACCAGGGCACCGACCTGGTCGAGAACCGCCCGCTGTTCCAGCAGGTGCGTCCCGACTTCGGCGACAAGCTGCGCTACATCCGCCAGCCCAACCTCGGCGGCGCGGGTGGCTTCACCCGTGGCCTGTACGAGGTGTCGGCGGCCAACGAGCACGCCGACGTCATCCTGATGGACGACGACATCCTCTGCGAGCCCGAGACCGTGCTCCGGTTGCAGGCCTTCGCCAACCTGACCGTCGAACCGACCCTGGTCGGCGCGCAGATGCTGTTCCTGCTCAACCCCGACTACCTCAATGTCGGCGCGGAGGAGGTGCACCTGCACGAGCTCAAGCACGGCCAGAAGGTGCCCAAGGCGCTGCGCAACACCTCCATGCTCAAGAAGAACCAGGAGCGTCGCGTCGACGCGGGCTACAACGCCTGGTGGACCTGCCTGATCCCGGCCGAGGTGGTCGCCAAGATCGGGCTGCCGGTGCCGATCTTCTTCCAGTGGGACGACGTCGAGTACGGCATCCGCGCCCGCGAGCACGGTTTCGTCACCGTCACCCTGCCCAACGCCGCCGTCTGGCACGCCGACTTCTACTGGAAGGACTACGACGACTGGGCGCGCTACTTCTCCACGCGCAACTCGCTCATCGTCGGCGCCCTGCACACCGATCTCGACGGCAAGGCGATCACGCGCGAGTTCTTCCGCAACATCGCCGAGCACCTCGTCGGCATGCAGTACGGCCTGGTGCACACCACCCTGCAGGGCATCGAGGACTTCATGAAGGGCCCGAAGGTGCTGCGCGACGGCGGCATCGACGCCCTCGCGGCCGCCCGCGGTACCCGCGGCGACTACCCCGAGACCATCAAGCACCCCGCCGCGACCCCGCCGGTGAACTCCGCCGACATCCAGGTCCGCCGGGCCGGTGGTGAACCGAGCCGGGTCAACCTGGTGCTGATCAAGCGCGCGATCACCCAGTGGACCGGGCGCACCCAGCCCGGCCTGATCGGCGTCACCCGCGAGGACGCGCACTGGTGGCACATCGGCCTGTTCGACCACGTGGTCGTCACCGACGCCTCCCAGTCCGGCGTCCGCGTCCGCCGCCGCGACAAGGCACGCGCCCGCGCCCTGCTCATCCGCGCCTACCGCACCCTGCGCAAGCTCCGCAAGGAACTGCCCGCCCTGCAGGCCGAGTACCGCGCCGCGGTGCCCGAGCTCACCAGCCGCGAGAACTGGGCCAGGCTCTACGGGATCGATCCCAGCTGAGCTGGTCTGTCCTGCCGAACGCCGCGCCGGAATTCGTTCCGGCGCGGCGTTTCTCGGTCAGGCCACCAGGATCAGCACGAATACCAACAGGAACAGCACCGCGGTCACCGCACCAGGCAGCAACGTCAGGATCAGGCCGGGCGTCTTCTGGGGTTCCCACCCGATCGCGCCCTTGAAGAAGAACACGGCGGGCGACCTGTAGTAGACCTTGCTACCCGGACCCTGGCCGACCGGAACCTGGATCTCCGCCTGCCCCATGTCGAACAGCCATGGCGTCACCACCCGGACGTGGTACTGCCCAGGCCCGACCGGCACATGGGTCTGACCCCATCGCGCATCGGGCACCCGCTGACCGTTGACGAAGATCTTCGGCTTGACCAGCGCCAGCATGAACGACGCCCACGAGAACGACGAATCCACCATCAGCCCAGGCGGATTCAAGCTTTGCTGCGATGGCCCCTGAAGGCCCGTCGCGGGCGGTGGACCGCCGAATTGACCCGGCGCGCCATGGGACGGCCGGCCGAACTGGCCGGGTCCGCCTTGCTGCGGGTGACCGACGGGACCGAATTGGCCAGGTGTGCCGTGGGGTGGTCGGCCACCGAACTGGCCGGGGGCACCCATCGGCGGCTGGCCGAATTGACCCGGCACGCCCTCGCGTGGCCGGCCGCCCAGACCGAATTGGCCAGGTGCGCCCAGGGACGATTGGCCGACGGCATCCTGGTCCGGGGCGCTATGCGGCGGTTGTCCGCTCTCGTCGAATGGCGGCTGATCAGGCGGCGGGCCTGCGAAACCGTCGAAAGAGACCGTGGCCGAAGGGCGCTGGGGCGGTGGGAATCCCGGCTGTGCGGGTCCACCGGAGGCTCGGCCCGGCAGCGCGTCGAGTTGCCCGAATCCTGGCGGCGTCTGCGGTTGCCCGAAATCGGCATCCTGTGCTCGCCCATGACCTGGCGGACTCTGCGGTTGGCCGTAGCCCTGCGCCGGTCCGCCGAACGCGGGCGGTGGCGGCACAAAGGGTTGTCCAGGTGTCGAAGCGCTGTGACCAGCAGGCGACTGACCGAACCCGTGTACCGGTGAGCCTGGGCCGGCGGGTGGCTGCCCGAATACGCCGGGGCCTGCGGGAGGCAGACCGAATCCGGGTGCTGGAGCGCCGGGGCCTGCGGGTGGTGGACCGAATCCGGGTGCTGGAGCGCCGGGGCCTGCGGGTGGTGGACCGAATCCGGGGGCGGGAGTGCCGGGGCTTGCGGGCGGCTGTCCGAACGGGGGCGCCGGCGTTGCCGGACCACCGAATCCCGGCGGGGGAGTGACAGGTCGCGCGTGGCCCGGCTGCGGGATGTCCGGCCTGCTCACCGACCACTGGTCGCCGGTGGCCGGCCGGATCAGGCTGGGTTGCGGTGTGCCACCTTCTGTTTCGCCGATATCGGCGCGAGCTGGATCGGCGGGGTGTGGTGGTGGGAAATCGCCGGGGCTACTCATTCATCCCTCCCGGATAGCGAACCGTGCGGCCCGAACCCTACCGCCTCGCCGCGTCCCCGGCCGGGCGAGCGCAAGCCCGTCCGACCGGCCGGATCGCCGCGTCGGCGGAACGCGATCACCACGCTTCGGTGCAGGCCGAGGCCCATGCCGAAGCGTGGTGATCATTTGTCCAGGTAGGTCAGCGGCGGCCGCGTTCGCGGTACTGGCGGCGCTGCTCTCTAGTGATGGTGCGCCAGACCTGGGCTCGTTCGGCGGCGAGGCGCTTGTCGGTGCGGGCCGCCATCCACTCGTTCTCCTTGGCCAGTTTGCGATAGCTCGTCAGACGGCGTTCGGGGAGGGTGCCGTCGGCGAGTGCGGCGAGGACGGCGCAGCCGGGCTCGGTCAGGTGCGCGCAGTCGGCGAAACGGCATTCGGTGGCGAGGGATTCGATGTCGCTGAATGTCTTGCCGATGCCGTCGGCCGCGTCGTACAGGCCGATGCCACGCAGACCCGGAGTGTCGATGAGCGTGCCGCCGCCGGGGAGCGGACGCAGCTCGCGATGCACCGTGGTGTGGCGCCCCTTGCCGTCGACCGCGCGAACGGCGTTGGTGGCGAACACCTCCGCGCCGAGCAGGGCATTGGCGAGGGTGGACTTGCCCGCACCGGAGGGCCCGATCAGCGCGACCGTGCCGGTCAGTACGGCGCTGAGCACATCCAAGCCGACATCGGCGGAGGCACTCACCGCGAGCACCGTCGCCCCTGGTGCGACGGCACGCACCTCGTCGAGCGGGATATCCACCGCGGCATCAGCTTTGGTGAGCACGACGACCGGCTGCGCATTGCTCTCCCAGGCCAGGGCGAGCATCCGTTCGATCCGGCCGAGGTCCACATCGCCGTCGGCGGCCGTGCAGATCAGCACGGTGTCGACATTGGTCGCCAGCACCTGGGCGACCGAACGCCCCGACACCGACGATCGCATGATCGCCGAGCGCCGCGGCAACAGTTGCCGCACAGTCTGTTCGGCGTCGATACCCACCCAGTCGCCGGTGCACAGACCGGTGATGTCACGCGGGCAGGCGGCGCGGGCGGCTCCGGTGGGTGTCACCACATCGCATTCGCTGCGGTCCATCCGGACGATGCGCGCGGGAACGAGGTCGCCGAGGAGGGGAAGGTATTCGGAAGCTACGGCTTCGGTCCAGCCATAAGGGACGAGGCGGTCGTAGTCGACCATGAGGGGGAGTCCTTCGTCGGGGCCGAGCCCGACGGCGGGCTCAGCGAGAAGAGTTCGGGGTGGAGTCCACGTCGGCGGTGTGCGTATGCACAGCCCGCCGGGGCACGGCAATCCTCACGATCACGGACATCCACCTCCTCGCTTCTTCTCGCTGGTCCACAGACCCTGACACATCGCCGCGGTCCGCGGCAACCGATTTATTTCGGGTCGGGCTTGCCGAACTGCTCGTTGCGGCCGAGCGAGCGCAACCGGAACCATTCACGCAGACCCGCCGGATCGCGTCGCGTCACCAGGAAGAACCAGGAGAACCGGATCCACTCCTGCGGCAACAGCTTGCGCATCCCCGGCTGCGACATCAGGTAGCCGCGGTTGCGATAGGTGAAGTACCGCTTCACCGGGTCGTCCGGGTACTGCGTGTGCATCCGGCCACCGAGGATCGGCTTGAACTCCTCGGCGCCGTTCGGGTGCAGGTAGGCGGTTTGCAGACAGGTGCCGAACGGCAGCCCCGAGCGCACGAGCCTGCGATGCACCTCGACCTCGTCACCGCGCACGAACAGGCGCAGATCGGGCACGCCGATCAGGTCGACCGCCTTCGCCGAGATCAGCGCGCCGTTGAACAGCGACGCGATGCCGGGCAGGAAGTCCTCGTCACCGAGCTCCGAGCGCAGCCGTCGCCACACCACGCCGCGGCGCAGCGGGAACGCGAGCCGGTCGGGTTCGTCGATATCGCACACCACCGGCGACACCTCGACGAGATTGTGGCGGCGCGCGCAGTCGAGCAGGGTCGCCAGCACCTCGGGACCGTCGGGGCGGCCGTCGTCGTCGGCCAGCCACACCCAGTCCGCGCCCATGGTGAGCGCGTGCAGCATGCCGAGCGCGAACCCGCCCGCGCCGCCGAGATTGTGCCGCGAACCCAGGTAGGTCGCCTCGATCGGCTGCTGGGCGACCAGCTCGGCCACCTCGTCCTCGTTGGCGTTGTCGACGACGATCAGATGGTCGATCGGTCGCGACTGCGAGGCCAGCACCTTCAGCGATTCGGCAAGCAGCTCACGGCGCTTGTGCGTGACGACCACCCCGATGATCCGCGCCTGCGGGCCGGTCTCGGTGTGCAGGTCGGCGGGCTCGGCGCCCGCGGGCAACTCGGCGTCATCGGGCAGCACGGTGGCACTCGCCTCCAGGCGATCGGTCATGCTGAACCCACCCGGCACCGGCTTCCCGTGATCGTCGCTCATGCTGATGCACCGGGCATGCTCGGACGGCCTCCGTGGTTACGCTGCGCTGCCGCCTCCGGCCGTTGACCGCTCATGCCTGGTTCTGCTCCAGTTCTCGTTCGCCGCCTGCGCCCGCTGCGCCCTCGGTCTCCAGCTCACGCAGCACCTGTGCCACGTGATTACCCGCGTCGGGACCCTCGTACGCTCGCACGACTTCCTCGATCCCGCCCTGCAGCCGGATCTGGCCGTGGTCGACCCACATCGCGGTGTCGCACAGCTGGGCGAGGAACTCGTTGGAATGGCTGGCGAAGACGAGGATGCCCGAGCGCGCGACCAGCGACTGCAGCCGCGTGCGCGCCTTCTTCATGAACTCGGCGTCGACCGCGCCGATGCCCTCGTCGAGCAGCAGGATCTCGGGGTCGATCGAGGTGACGACGCCCATTGCCAGGCGCACCCGCATACCGGTGGAGTAGGTGCGCAGCGGCATCGACAGGTATTCACCGAGCTCGGTGAAGTCGGCGATCTCGTCGATCTTGGCCATCATCTGCTTGCGGGTCTGCCCGAGGAACAGGCCGCGGATGATGATGTTCTCGTAGCCGGAGATCTCCGGGTCCATGCCGACGCCGAGGTCGAACACGGGCGCCACCCGGCCGCGGATGCGCGCGCTGCCGCGGGAGGGTTCGTAGATGCCCGACAGCAGCCGCAGCAGCGTCGACTTGCCCGCGCCGTTGTGGCCGACCAGGCCGACCCGGTCGCCTTCCTTGAGCGAGAGGTTGATGTCGCGCAGCGCCTCGACGACGACGACATCGGAGCTGTTGCGCCCGATCGCGCCGCCCGCCTTGCCGAGGAACGCCTTCTTCAGCGACCGCGACTTGGCGTCGAAGATGGGGAACTCGACCCACGCCTGCTGGGTTTCGATACTCACACGGCTCATCGGGCGTCTGCTCCTAAACCCAGTACGGGACGCGGGCACGGTACTGCTTGAGCGCCAGGATCGCGACGACCCAGCCGACCACCGTGATCGCGCCGACGATCGCCCAGTGATGCCACTCCGACGGCTCGCCGAGCAGCGGCGCGCGCACGATCTCCAGGTAGTGGAAGGTGGGCACGATCTCGATCAGCTTGGCCCGGTCGCTCATGCCACCGACCGAGTTCTCCAGCGCCTTCGTCGACCACATGACGGGGGTCAGCACGAACAGCATCAGCGTCATCGAGCCCAGGATCGGGGCGATGTCACGGTAGCGGGTGGAGAAGATGCCGAACACGATCGACACCCACATGGCGTTGAGGAACAGCAGGACGATCGCGGGGAACACCAGCAGGATCGACCAGTTCAGATCACGCCAGATCGAGAACGCGACCACCAGCACCGCGTAGATCGCCGCGTTGTGGATGAAGAACAGGAACTGCCGCCACACCAGCCGGTACACGTGCACGCTCAGCGCCGACGGCAGCTGTTTGATCAGCCCCTCGTTGGCGATGAAGACATCGGAACCCTCGAGGATCGAGGCCTGGATGACGTTCCAGACGATCAGGCCGACCGTCACATACGGCAGGTACTCGCTGATCGGCTGATCGAGCAGCGTCGAATACAGCAGACCCATCGCCAGCGCCTGCAGCCCGGTCGCGATGGTGATCCAGAACGGGCCGAGCACCGAACGGCGGTACCGCTGCTTGATGTCCTGCCAGCCCAGCGACAGCCATAGCTCGCGCTGATGGAAGCCGTCGCGCATGTCCTTGAACGCGCGCTTGAACGTCTGCGAGTCCGACACGATCGGTGGCGCGACCTCGGCCGGTTCGGCCTCGGTCACCAGGGAGTTGTCGTCGGAATGCACGGGGCTCTCTTCGGTACGCGCGTCACTGCGGTCGGAGACCGAATCGGGACGAGCGGCAGCTGCGGGCACGGTCCCCGACCTTACAGTGTCGTCCCCTGGCTGGTGCCGGGTGTGCGTCGCCGGGCGGCGTCATCGTGCACTTCGAGCACGCGCAGTCGAAATACTGACTGAGCGGCGGCCGATTGCACGATTACGCCGGACGATCACCTACAGGTACTGCCCGCCGCCCACGTGGCCACCGGCCTTGTGATCACCCGCGTGCATGCCCGGCGGCAAGGCTCCCTGACGCATCTGTTCCAGCTGCGCGCGGGCGGCCATCTGCTGGGCGAACAGGGCGGTCTGGATGCCGTGGAACAGGCCTTCGAGCCAGCCGACCAGCTGGGCCTGGGCGATCCGCAGTTCGGCGTCCGATGGCACCGACTCGTCGGTGAACGGCAGGGTGAGCCGCTCGAGTTCCTCGCGCAGTTCGGGGGCGAGGCCCTGCTCGAGCTCGCGGACCGAGGACTTGTGGATCTCCTTGAGCCGGGTCCGGCTCGCGTCGTCGAGCGGAGCCGCCCGCACCTCCTCGAGCAGCTGCTTGATCATGGTGCCGATGCGCATCACCTTGGCGGGCTGCTCGACCATGTCGGCCAGCGACTCACCCTCGTCGGCGTCGTCGGTGGCGGGCTTCTCGTCGTCGGGCACGACCTGTCCGGTGAACGTGGAACCGCCGTTCTGATCGGCGGGCACGGTGAGCGGACGGCCGTCGGGACCGATCACGACGATGGATTCCGGTACATCCTCCGAGTGCGTCATATCCCCATCATTGCGTGTGTGCCGGGTTCGCGCTAAAACCCCGACGCGGTTACACCGGGACGCCCGCTGCCCTTAAAGTGGCCACCATGACTTATGACGTCGCGAGGGTTCGGGGCCTGATACCGTCCCTGGGCGACGGCTGGATTCATCTGGACCCGCAGGCTGGGATGCTCGTTCCCGATTCGGTATCGCGTGCCGTCTCAACGGGTTTCCGCACCTCCTCGTTTTCCCACATCGGCCGCCACGGTGCGGCGACCCGCAGCGGCGCGATCCTCGACGCCGCCCGCGCGGCGGTCGCCGACCTGGTCGGTGGAGATCCGGCCGGCGTCGTGCTCGGACCCGATCGCGCGGTGCTGCTGGCCTGGCTGGCGGAATCGCTGAGTTCCCGGCTCGGTCTCGGCACCGGCATCGTGCTGTCCCGGCTCGACGACGAGGCCAATGTCGCCCCGTGGCTGCGCATCGCCAACCGCTACGGCGCGCACGTGCGCTGGGCCGAGGTCGAGATCGAGACCTGTGAGATGCCGTCGTGGCAGTTCGAGGAGCTCATCGGCCCGACCGCGCGCCTGGTCGCGCTCACCGCCGCGTCCCCGATCGTCGGCTCGGCGCCCGCGGTCCGGGTGGCCGCCGACCGGGTGCACGACGTGGGTGGACTGCTGGTCGCCGACGCGTTCGGCGCCGCACCCTACGCGCTGATCGACATCGACGAACTCAACGCCGACGTGGTCGCGCTGAGCGCGCCGTCCTGGGGCGGCCCGCAGGTGGGCGCGCTGGTGTTCCGTGACCCGGCGTTCCTCGACCGCATCCCGTCGATGTCGCTCAATCCCTATGCCAAGGGTGCTGAACGGCTCGAGGTCGGCGGGCACCAGTACGCGCTGCTGGCCGGGCTCACCGAGTCGATCGACTTCCTCGCCGGGCTCGACGAACGCGCCCGCGGCACCCGCCGCGAACGGCTCGAGATGTCGATCACCTCGCTGCAGGACTATCACGACCAGCTGTTCGACCACCTGATGCAGGTGCTCGAGAAGGTCGAGAACCTCACCGTGATCGGCCGCGCGTCCACCCGCATCCCGACCGTCAGTTTCACGATGGCGGGCATGCAGGCGGAGAAGGTCGCCGCCAAGCTGGCCGACAACCGGATCGGCACGGTCTCCGGTGTGCACGGCGGCAGCCGATTACTGGACGCGCTCGGTGTCAACGACGAGGGTGGCGCCGTGACGATCGGCCTGGCGCCCTACACCACGCGCTACGAGATCGACCAGCTCGGACGCGCGCTGAGCTCGCTCGAATAATCTGCGCCAGCCGTTCACTGTTCGCCGGAACGGTCGAATTCTCGACGACCGCGGCGAGGAGTGAACGCCCGACGCGGTGTCAGTCGCGGACCCGCAGCACCACCTTGCCGAAGGTCTCCGAATCGTCGAGCAGTTCCTGCGCACGGCCCGCCTCGGTGATCGGCAACTCGGCGGAGATCACCGGCACGATCTCGCCCGCGGCGACCAGCGGCCACAGCTGCGCGCGCACCGCGGCCACCACCTCGGCCTTGCTGCCCGCACCGGTGCGTGGCCGGTTGCGCACGTTCGTCGCGTGCACCGTGCCCCATTTACGCAGCAGCGTGGCCAGATTCAACGTCCCCGCGACGCCGCCCTGCATGCCGATCACCACCAGCTGACCGTGCGGCGCCAGCGCCTCCACATTGCGCTCCAGGTACAGCGCGCCCATGTTGTCGAGGATGACGTCGGCGCCCGCACCACCGGCCGACGACTGCTCGGCCGCGATCTCGGCGACGAAATCCTGAGTCCGGTAGTTGATCAGCAGCTCGGCCCCCAGCTCGGCGCACTTGGCCAGCTTCTCGTCCGACCCGGCCGTCACCGCCACCCGCGCCCCGAGCCGCCGCGCCACCTGGATCGCGTGCGTTCCGATCCCGCCGCCGCCACCGTGGATCAACACCAGCTGCCCCGACCGCAGCCCCGCGGTCATCACCAGGTTCGACCACACCGTCGTCGCCACCTCGGGCAGGCCCGCCGCGGCGACCGGATCGAGCCCGTCCGGAATCGGCAGCAACTGCGTCGCGGGCACCGCCACCAGCTCGGCGTACCCGCCGCCGGCCAGCAGCGCGCACACCCGATCCCCGACCCGCCAATCCCGCACCCCGTCCCCGAGCGCGACGATCGTCCCCGAACACTCCAGGCCCGGCACCGAACTCGCATCGGCAGGCGGCGGATAGAACCCCCGCCGCTGCAACACATCGGCCCGATTCACCCCCGCCGCGATGACCTCGACCAGCACTTCCCCCGGCCCCGGCTCCGGATCGACCGTCACGGTCCACTCCATCACCTCGGGCCCGCCGAACCCGTTCAACTCGATCGCGCGCATGAGTGCAGTTCCGCCTCTCCGCGTATTCAGGCCAGACTCAGGTGCGTGGCGAGGTGCTCGGCGTCCGGCGGTCGGGTGTGTGGTCGGGTAAGCCGGTACCCGGCGAGTTACCCATGTGCGAGCGAGATCAGTTGTCGCTGATGCGTCCGCTACCATCTCACTTTAGGGAGACGTGGCAGAGCGGCCGAATGCACTCGCCTTGAAAGCGAGCATGGGTAACACCATCGGGGGTTCAAATCCCTCCGTCTCCGCTCCTACTCCTCGTCCAACGCCTGGATCGAGGTCTGGCCGACGCCCGGATCAGACGACCGGAGCGGCCCGTTTGGCGATGGCCGTGATCGGCACCGGCTCCACGCGCTGGAGACCGGCGAGCGCCCCGATGGGACCTGCGACGTAGTCGAACAGGGCGTTCGCGTCGCGGCACACGACGATGACGATCACGTTGTGCGGCCCGGTGATTCCGCCGACGAAGGCCGCCTCCTGATGCGTCGACAACGTCCGGGCGGCGGCGACGAGCTGGGCGGGCGCGATGGTCATCCACAGGATCGCCTGTACCGGAAAACCCAGCACCGCCGCATCGATCTCCACATCGAACCGCAGCACGCGATGATGGCGGAGCTCGTCCACGCGCCGCCGCACCGCGGACTCCGACCAGTCGACCGCGCGCGAGAGCCGCGCGTAGTCGGCTCGGCCGTCGACGGCGAGAGCGGGCAGCAGCCTGCGGTCGAGTTCGGTCATCGCGACCGTGTCCGGCCGGTCGGTCGTCGCGGGTGCGAGGGCAGTGACCTGCTCGGTGCTCAGCGCCGAAGTGCGCCCGTGCCAGCGGCGTTCGGTCAGATGCCGCAGCAGCAGCTGGACGTCGACCGAGTCGACCTGGGGATGCCGGGCCAGCGCGTCCAGCGGCGCCGCCGACGCGGCGTCGACGCGAAAGAAGCACGTCACCTCGGTGCCACCGGACAGCACGGTCACCCACGACGTATCGGCCCGCCGTGCCAGTGCCTGCGCGAGCGCGGCAGCGCCGCCCGGCCGGACCCGGATGCGGACCAGCCATTCCGCGTGCCCGATCCGCCGACTGTCCGCGACCCCGGTGACCCGGGCCAGACCGTGCGCCCGCAACCGCGCGAACCTGCGCGCCACCGTCCGATCGGAGACATCGAGCACCTCCGCGATCCGGCTGAACGCGGCACGACCATCGACCTGCAGGGCGTGCAGCAAACCCAGATCGACGGCATCCAGCCTGACCGAATCCACCAGATGAGCGTAGGACGTGTCGGATTCCGGCGCAGCGGCCTCGATTCGACGACCGGCGCCCGCGGCCGAACCACGATCGGCGTCATGACAGCAGACATCAGCGGCATCCACCACGTCGGCATCCTCACCAGGGATCTCGACGGCCTGGAGAGCCGATACCGCTCCTTCGGCTTCACCCTCAGCCCGCGTTCCCGCCATCTCCTCGGCGCCGAGCCCGGCCGGCCGCCCGTCGAGGGCTGCACCGCCAACCTGTGCGCCCTCTTCGGCGATTCCTATCTGGAACTGCTCGGCATCGTCGACGAGTCGGCGCCCGATCCGTGGCACACGAAGGCGATGGCCGACGAGTACGAGGGCCTGCGCCTGCTCAACCTCGAGACCTCCGACGCCGACAAGGCCGACCGCCACCTGACCGAGGCGGGCCTGCGCACCTCCGGCGTGCTCGAGCTCGAACGCGATGTCGACACCGAGGACGGCACCCGCACCCTGCGAGCCCGCGCCGTCCACCTCGATCCACGCGCCACCCCAGAGACCTACCTCGGCATCGCCCAGCACCTGACCCGCGAATACGTCCACCAACCCCGCTACCTGCGCCACGCCAACGGCGCACGCGGGCTCGGCTCGGTGCTGTTCGTCGTCGAGGACACCGCGTTCGCCGCCGTCGCCGACCGGTACCGCGTCATCCTGGACCAGACACCCGATCACGAGGGCCCGCTCACGCTGTTCACCGCCGGCCCGGCACGGCTCGAACTCGTTCGGGCGAGCGACGCGGGTGATCTCCTCCCCGACGAGCCCGCGCCCGCCGCCTCCTACCCGGCCGCCTTGACCATCAGGGTCGACGACGTCAGCGCGGCGCGTGAGCTCGTCGAAGACGGTGGCGCACCGACGATCTCGACCGCGGACGGCTTCTTCGTCTCCGCCCGCGACGCGTACGGCGCCGGGCTGTTCTTCACCGCCTGACCACCGGTACCCGAGGAATCACGATGTTCACGACCTTGCTCCTGCTCTTCGTCCCCACCGTGCTCCTGCGCCTGCTCGGCGCGGCCGGGCTCGCCCGCTTCGGCACCTGGCGCGAATGCGCCGCCCACGGACTCGCGGTCATGCTCACCGCCACCGGCATCGCGCATTTCATGCCCGACAGCGTGACCGTGATGCCCAGCCACGACGACCTCGCCGCGATGGTGCCGACCTACGTCCCGTTCCCGCACGTCATGGTGTACGTGACCGGCCTCCTGGAACTACTCGGCGCCGCCGGTCTGGTGGTGCGCGCCACCCGCGCCGGCGCGGGGGTCGCCCTGGCCGTGCTGTTCGTGGTGATGCTGCCCGCCAATATCCATGCGGCACTGGCGGACATCCCGCTCGACGGTGAGCCGCCGACGCCGCTGTGGTTCCGGATTCCCGAGCAAATCGTCTTCATCACGGTGGCGCTCTGGGTGGCTCAGCCGTCGACGCGCTTGACGAAGTTGGGGCGAATGTCGAGATCCGGCTCGTCGTAGTAGCGGTGGAAGGTGGGTGTGAGCACCGCGGAGATCGGTGGGTTGACCCAGCTCCAGTCGGTGGGGCAGCGTCGGCCAGCGGCTTCCTCGCGCTGGACGTGATCGCAGAACTGCTTGGCGACGGTGTGATGGTCGACCATGTGCACCCCCGAGATCCGGAAGCTGTGCAGCACCGCGTGATTCAGCTCGATCAGCGCCTTGTCGCGCCATAGTGTGCGCACCGACGTGGTGTCCAGGCCCATCATGTCGGCGATCAGCGGGAGCATGTTGTAGCGGTCGGCATCGCTGAGATTGCGCGCGCCGATCTCGGTGCCGACATACCAGCCGTTGAACGGAGCGAACGGGTAGGTGACGCCGCCGATCTCGAGATCCATATTCGAAACAGCGGGTAGCGCATGCCATTTCAAGCCGAGGGAGGCGAACCACGGGTAGTCGGGGTGGATCAGGTCGACCTCGCGGACCAGTTCGCGCGGAACATCGAAGTACCGCAGGCCTTCCTCGGGCGTGCTGATCAGCACCGGCAGCACGTCGAAGGGCGTGCGCGCGCCACGCCAGCCGAGGGCCGTCGCCTGCTCGGTGGCGGCGATATTGGCCGGATCGCCGGTGACGGTCCCGTCCCCGTTGGGGTAGCCGGCGTAGCGGATCAGCTGCGAACTCACGATCCGGTACTCGCCGCCGCCGGGTTCGGACTGCGGGCCGACCGTGATCATCGATTGGATCGCGCCGCCGTTGGTGGCCAGGCGCAGATGCTGCCAGCACGCTTCGGAAAGCTCTCGCGCGGAAGTAACTCTGCGCGCGTCGAGCAGTTTGAGCGAGCGCCAATGTTTGCGTCCGACGCAGCGAGCGTGATTGCGCCAGGCCAATTTCGCGCCGATCAGGATTTCCTCGGCGGTCTGCCGGTAGGTGCCGGTTTCGCGGAGTTCGGCGAGCGCGCCGAGACGTCGCTGGAGGGGGAGATGTCCCAGCTCGGGGTGGCGGAAGAACTCGTCGCAGTCGCGTAGGCGCCGATCGAGGCCGGTGCCGCGCTCGCTCACCGAAGTGACTGTGGTGGAAGCTTTTTCGCAGACAGCAGGGTGAGAGCGTTGGTTCACGGTACATCTCCGGTCGGGCAGCTTCGAACACCGAGATTCACTGTGCGCAGCCTACGACCGGTGTGCTGGCAGTGTGCTCGAAATCGCGCCAATCCCACCGCGACTGACGTCAAGGCCTGCTGACCGTGCGCTGACCTAACGGAATCGGGCGGCGGTCTCCGGTGCCGTGGCGAACGCGAGGAATTGCTCGTTCTCGTGCGGATCGCCGATCGTCACCCGTACGCCGTCACCGGCGAACGGACGCACCAGCACACCCGCGGCGGCACTGGCCTCGGCGAAGTCGGTGCTGCGCGGACCCAGCGGCAGCCAGATGAAGTTGGCCTCGCTCGACGGCACCTGATAGCCGGCGGCGAGCAGCGCGTCGCGCACCTGGTGCCGGGCCGTGACCAGCACATCGGTCCGGTCGAGGAGTTCACCGCGCGCCTCCAGCGAGGCGATCGCGGCCGCCTGCGCCACCCGGTTCACGCTGAACGGGATGTGCACCTTCAGCAGCGCGGTGATCACCTCGGGATCGCCGACGGCGTAGCCGACGCGCAGGCCCGCCAGGCCGTAGGCCTTCGAGAACGTCCGCAGGACAACCACATTCGGCCGGGTGCGGCCGATCTCGACACCGTCGGGCCTGCTCTCGGGAGTCAGCCGCAGGTACTCGTAGTAGGCCTCGTCCAGCACGACAAGCACGTGCGCGGGCACCCGGTCGAGGAACCGCTCCAGCTCGGCGCGCCCGTGCGCGGTGCCGGTGGGGTTGTTCGGGTTGCAGACGAAGATCAGTTTGGTGCGCTCGGTGACCGCGTCGGCCATCGCGTCCAGATCGTGCAGGTAGCCCTCGGCCAGCGGCACCGGCACCGCGGTGGCGTTACCCACCTGGGTGACGATCGGGTAGGCCTCGAACGAGCGCCACGCGAACACCACCTCGTCGGTCGGCGCGTCACAGGTGATCTGCACGAGCTCCTGGCACAGCGCGACGCTGCCGCAGCCGACGGCGACATTCGCGACGGTCACGTCCAGGAAATCGGCCAGCGCGGCCCGCAGCTCGGCGACCTGGTTGTCCGGGTACCGGTTGGCCTGCTCGGCCGACTCCGCGATCGCCTTGGCTGCGCTCGGCAACGGCCCGAAGGTCGTCTCGTTCGACGCGAGCTTCACCGCATCGGGGCGGTTACGGCCGGGAACGTAGGCCGGGATGGTGGCGAGGTCGGGCCGGATGTGCGCTGTCACGCCTCCACCCTAAGTGAACGCCGTTTCCGGCCGCCGACGCCTGGTCGGAACCTACCCAAGGCCGACTGATCGGCCTACCCTGGACCTATGTCGGGCACCTACGACGATGTCGCTCCGCTGCGGGCGACGGAGCTCACCGCCGACAGCGCCGCAGGCACCGCTCTCGCTGCGACGCGTACCTCGGTGCCCATCACCGTCGTCGAACCGGAGCGGGTCGCCCGCGGCGGCATCGTCCTGCTGCACGAGTCCCGCGAGTTCTCACCCCAGCTGCTCGACCTGATGCGATCGCTGGCCTTCGAGGGCTGGATCGTCGTCGCGCCACACCTGTTCGACCGGATCGCCGACGATCAGGTGCACGAGGTGTTCGGCGACGAACTCTTCGACGACTTCGACGCCGGTTTCGACTGGCTCACCCGCCGTGGCGTCTTCCCCGACACCATCGGGGTCCTCGGCTTCGACACGGCGGGCACCGCCGCCTTCCTCGTGGCCACGAACCGGCCCATCGGCGCTGCGGTGAGCGTGGCCGCCCCCGGCATCACCGAGCCGCTGCCCGATCAGGAGGTCGCCCTGGTCGACATCGCCGACAGCCTGCAGGCGCCCTGGCTCGGTCTGTTCGGCGACGACGACCCGGCCACCCCGCCCGAGGCCGTCGACCGGCTGCGCGACACCACGGCGCGGGCGAATGTGGCCAGTCTCACCATCACCTATCCCGGCCTCAGCCACCGTGCCGACCGACCCGATCCGGACGACGACACGGACAACGCCATCCGGATCGATTCCCAGACCCGTATCTACGACTGGTTCGACAGCAACTTACGCTAGTTGACCAGGCGTTTTGGACTACATGAACTGCTCGTGTAATCTTCATTCCCGGCGGTTCGACAAGGACCGGTGCCCTCGAAAGAGAAGGCTCCAGGAGGCGTGCCAGAGCGGCCGAATGGGACTCACTGCTAATGAGTTGTCCCTTCACGGGGACCGGAGGTTCAAATCCTCTCGCCTCCGCCACACCCGGTTCGCCGGGTACAACTGAAGACCATGCGCCCGTAGCTCAACGGATAGAGCACTTGACTACGGATCAAGAGGTTAGGGGTTCGAATCCCTTCGGGCGCACAACAATCCGCCTCCTACCAGCGTCAGCCGGTAGGAGGCGGATTTCGTTTCCGGACGATCCGGACAGGATCACTTACTTTCCGTCCGCGAACCGATCCAGGGTCGACCGGACGTCGGGGCCGTGGGTCTGCCGCTCGAGATAGTGC